>NZ_JBQWSN020000003.1:0-251933 GCF_052598215.2 Thauera sp. ZXT1-4
CCGTATGAAAATGCTGGGGATTCATTCGTTATGACTTTCGAGTGCGATGACCCTGTGCTGGCCCCCTTCTTTGCCGACGTCGATACCCGTGGCGCGGGCAGCGGACTCGTCCAGTACGGCCAGAGCACCCTTGGGGGTCGTAACGTGTTCGGTGTGAACTGGATTGATGTGGGCTACTACGGTGCCCGCACGGACAAGCTCAACAGTTTCCAGTTGATCATCACCGACCGCTCCGACATTGCGCTGGGCGACTTCGATTTCGAGTTCAACTACGACACGATCCAGTGGGAAACCGGTGAGGCCAGCGGTGGCGTCAATGGTCTCGGTGGCACCTCGGCCGCAGCGGGCTGGACCAACGGAAGCGGTGCTTCGTTCCAGTTTGCCGGCTCGCTTGTGAATGGTGCGTTGCTGGATGGTGGTCCGAATGCGCTGGTCAGCGGGTCGCTCAATTCGCAGACCGCAGGGCAGTATCTCTTCTCGGTGCGGAGCGGCCAGGTGGTGAACCCCGTTCCGGAACCCGCCACGCTGGCACTGCTGGGCCTCGGCCTGGCGGGTCTGGCTGCGCGCCGTCGCAAGGTGGCTTGAGCCTCCGAGGCCTTCAGGAAAACGACGGCAGCTTTGGCTGCCGTCGTGCTTTCAGCCCAGCACTTCGCCGTGCTCGCGCGTGGCGTGGAAGGTGACCTTGGGCCATTTCTCGGCCGTCACTTCCAGGTTGTAGCGGCTGGTGGCCAGATACACCGGGTTGCCGTCGATGTCCTTGCCCAGGCGCAGCGCCTGCTCGCGCTCGAAGTTGCGCCGCGTGACGTCGTCCGGGAAGGTGAGCCAGCGCGCGGTGTGGATGTCGGCGGGCTCGAAGATCGCATCGACCTTGTACTCGTCCTTCAGGCGTTGCGCCACGATCTCGAACTGCAGCACGCCGACCGCGCCGAGCAGCATCTGGCCGCCCTCGAGCTCGAAGACCTGGATCGCGCCTTCTTCGCCCAGCTCCTGCAGCCCTTTCTGCAACTGCTTTGACTTGAGCGGATCGCGCAGGCGTGCGGCGCGGAACATTTCAGGCGAGAAGTAGGGGATGCCCTTGAAACCGAGGTTCTCGCCTTCGGTCAGGGTGTCGCCGATCTGCAGCTGGCCGTGGTTGTGGATGCCGACGATGTCGCCCGCGACACCGTCTTCCATGATCACACGCTCGTTGGCCATGAAGGTAAGCACATTGGCGAGCTTCATTTCGCGGCCGGCGCGCACGTGCTTCACCTTCATGCCCGCGCTGTAGCGGCCCGAGCAGATGCGGAAGAAGGCGATGCGGTCGCGGTGCTTCGGGTCCATGTTGGCCTGGATCTTGAACACGAAGCCGGTGAAGGCCGGCTCGGCCGGCTGCACCATGCGGCTGCCAGCATCGCGCGCCTGCGGCGGCGGCGCCCAGTCGATCAGCGACTGCAGGATCTCCTGCACGCCGAAGTTGTTGATACCCGAGCCGAAGAACACAGGGCTCTGCTTGCCGGCGAGGAAGTCGTCGAGGTCGAAGGGCGGCGAGGCGCCGTCGATCAGCTCGACATCTTCGCGCAGCTGACCGATCTCCAGCGGGAAGCGCTTGTCGAGCTCCGGGTTGTCCAGGCCCTTGATGATTTCGCCGTCACTGCGCCGTTCCTGGCCTGGGGTGAAGGTCAGCACCTGCTGCTGCAGCAGGTGATACACGCCGCGGAAGGCCTTGCCCATGCCCAGCGGCCAGGTCACCGGCGCGCAGGTGATCTTCAGCACGTCCTCGATCTCGGCGAGCAGCTCGAAGGGCTCGCGCACCTCGCGGTCGAGCTTGTTCACGAAGGTGATGATCGGCGTGTTGCGCAGGCGGCACACGTTGAGCAGCTTGATCGTCTGCGCCTCGACGCCCTTGGCGGCATCGATCACCATCACCGCGGCGTCCACCGCGGTGAGCACGCGGTAGGTGTCTTCCGAGAAATCCTCGTGGCCCGGGGTGTCGAGCAGGTTGATGGTGTGCCCCTGGTATTCGAACTGCATCACCGAGCTGGTCACCGAGATGCCGCGCTGCTTCTCCACTTCCATCCAGTCCGAGGTGGCGTGGCGGGCGGACTTGCGCGCCTTCACCGTGCCGGCGAGCTGGATCGCGCCGCCGAACAGCAGCAGCTTCTCGGTGAGCGTGGTCTTGCCCGCGTCGGGGTGGGAGATAATGGCGAAGGTGCGGCGCTTTTCGACGTCGCGCAGCAGCTCGGGCGGGAAGGGCGTGGTGGTCATCGGGGCTCGTCGGCAAAAACAAAACCGCCCGCCCGAGGTCGGGCGTGGCGGGACGAGCGGGATTCTATCAAGGAATCAGGGGGATGCCGTGCGTTGCCGGCGGCATCCCCGGGATGGCTACCGCGCTCCGGCTTACTTCTGCTTGCCGATCTGGTCGCCGATGACGCCACCGATGGCAGCACCGCCCACGGTGCCGAGGATGCCGCCGTTGCTGATCACGGCGCCGGCCACACCGCCTACCGCAGCACCTGTGGTGGCGCTCTTCTCGCGCGAGGACATGTTGTCCCAGGTTGCACAGCCAGTGAGCGCGAACGTGATGAGCAGGGCGGGGATGAGGGTACGGGTACGGGTCTTCATGGTGGCCTCCTTGTCGGGCTATGGGGCGGCTGCAGTTGTGGAACGGAGGGGATTCGATGATCACTTCGCATTGCACGCCACGCCTGCCGGATGCGTGGAGTATGAGCGCGACTCGGGGATGAAGATCCCGTGGCGAGGTGTCGAATTGTTTCTCCGCCTTGCACGCGTCCAGACCCATCCCGGTGCAGATATCAGCCGCCCAGCATGTCCTCGGGTCGCACCCAGGCGTCGAACTGCTCGGCCGTGACGTGGCCAAGCGCGATTGCCGCCGCACGCAGGGTGCTGCCTTCGGCATAGGCCTTCTTTGCGATCTCTGCGGCCTTGTCGTAGCCGATGTGCGGGTTGAGCGCGGTGGCGAGCATCAGGCTGCGCTCTAGCTTCGCTGCCATGTTCTTCTCATCTGGCATCAAGCCGGCCACGCAGTGGCGCTGGAAGTTGCGGCATCCGTCGGTGAGCAGGTGGATGGATTGCATCAGGTTGTAGGCGATCACCGGCTTGAACACGTTCAGTTGCAGATGTCCCTGGCTGGCCGCAAAGCCAATGGTGGCGTCGTTGCCGAGTACCTGGCAGGCGAGCATGGACAACGCCTCGCATTGGGTCGGGTTGACCTTCCCGGGCATGATCGAGCTACCGGGTTCGTTGGCAGGCAGTTGCACTTCAGCGAGGCCGGTACGCGGCCCGGAGCCAAGCAGGCGCAGGTCGTTGGCGAGCTTCATCAGCGTGACCGCGAGCGTCTTCAGGGCGCCAGACAGCGCCACCAGGGGTTCGTGCCCCGCAAGCGCGGCGAACTTGTTGGGTGCGCTGACCAGGGGCAGGCCGGTGAGCGCGGCGAGCTCCGCGGCGATGGCATTGGCAAAGCCCGGTGGGGCATTGAGTCCGGTGCCAACCGCGGTACCGCCCTGGGCGAGCGCATGCACGGCTGGCAGACTGGCCTCGATCGCATGCGTCGCGATGTCGAGCTGCGCGACGAAGGCCGACAGTTCCTGCCCGAAGGTGAGCGGCGTGGCATCCATCATGTGCGTGCGCCCGGTCTTGATGAGGCCGGCGTGACGCTCGGCCTGGGCAGTGAGCCCTTGTGCGAGCTCGGCGACTGCGGGCAGCAGGTCCTCATGCACCGCGCGCGCTGTGGCGATGTGCATCGCGGTCGGAAAGCAGTCGTTGGAGCTCTGGCCGCGATTGACGTGGTCGTTGGGGTGCACTGGCGCCTTGCCGCCGCGACCGCGGCCGGCGAGCTCGTTGGCACGGCCGGCGATGACCTCGTTAACATTCATGTTGGTCTGCGTACCACTGCCGGTCTGCCACACCACGAGCGGAAACTGCTCGTCGTGGTGGCCGGCAAGGATCTCGTCCGCAGCGCTTTCGATCAGCGTTGCGATTTCGGGCGGCAGTGCGCCGCTACGCGCATGCACGCGTGCGGCCGCCTTCTTGATAAGCGCCAGGGCGTGGATGATCGCGATCGGCATGCGTTCGCCGCCGATCGGAAAGTTGAGCAGCGAGCGCTGCGTCTGCGCTCCCCAGTAGGCACGGCCATCGACCTCCACTGGGCCGAGACTGTCGGTTTCGATGCGGTGCATGGCGAGCGTCCTCAATCGGATGAGTGGTCTGGTGGCCTTGCGCTGATGTGACGATTCTGCGCCTGCCCTTGTTCCGCCGCACGCTGCGCGGCAGCATGTGGCTGCTCCGTCGTACGCTGGCGGCCTGGTTCGCGCACGGCATGAGGATTGCCCCGCACTGGAGACTCCTGGCATGAAGATCGTCATTGCCCCCGATTCGTACAAGGAAAGCCTGTCCGCCCTGCAGGTCGCGCAGGCGGTGGAGGCCGGCTTCCGAGAGGTTTTCCCTGAAGCCGAATACGTGCTCGTACCAGTAGCCGATGGCGGTGAGGGGACGGTGGAAGCAATGGTGGCTGCGACTGAAGGTCAGCTGTGCAGCGCGGCGGTGACGGCACCGCTGGGCGATACGGTCCAGGCGCGCTACGGGCTTACCGGCGATGGCATGACCGCGGTGATCGAGATGGCGGCTGCGAGCGGCCTCACCCTGGTGCCGCCGGCGGATCGCAATCCGCTCGTCACCAGCTCGCGTGGCACCGGCGAGCTGATCCGCGCTGCGCTCGACGCCGGCGCGCGGCGCTTCATCCTCGGCATCGGCGGTAGCGCCACCAACGACGGCGGTGCCGGCATGGTGCAGGCGCTGGGCGCGCGCTTGCTCGATGCGCAGGGGCGCGAGATCGGCCCGGGCGGTGGTGCACTCGCCGCACTGGACCGCATCGACGTTTCGGCCCTTGATCCGCGCCTGGCCGCGTCGCACATCGAGGTCGCCTGTGACGTGGACAACCCGCTCACCGGCGTGCGCGGCGCCTCGGCGGTGTTCGGCCCGCAGAAAGGCGCCACGCCAGGGATGGTGGCGGTATTGGATGAGAACCTCGCCCGCTTCGCCCGCATCGTCGAGCGCGATCTCTGCGTCACGGTGGACCCGGTGCCGGGTGCGGGCGCGGCGGGTGGCATGGGGGCGGCGATGCTGGCCTTTTTTGGTGCTACGCTTCGGCCGGGCATCGAGATCGTGACCGCCGCGGTCGGGCTCGACGCCCATGTCCGTGATGCCGACCTGGTGATCACCGGAGAGGGGCGTATCGACTTCCAGACCGTGCATGGCAAGACGCCGATCGGTGTGGCACGTGTGGCCAAGCGTCATGGCCGGCCGGTGATCGGCATCGCGGGCTCGCTCGGCAGTGGGGTGGACGCGGTGTACGCGCATGGGATCGACGCCGTGTTCAGCGTGCTCGCGCGGCCCTGCACCCTGGACGAAGCCCTGTACGATGCAGCGGAAAACCTGCGCGTGGCGGCCCGCAACCTGGCGGCCAGCCTGCGCATAGGCGCCTCGATCGGGGTGTCGCGATGAAACCTGTCCCCGACATGGAGAACACGATGAACCAAGACACCCTGCTCGCCAAGGACCACCCGCTGCGCGAGGACATCCGCCTGCTGGGGCGCCTGCTCGGGGATAGTGTGCGCGAACAGGAAGGCGAGGCGGTGTTCGACTGCATCGAGCAGATCCGTCAGTGTTCGGTGCGTTTTCGACGCGACGACGATATTGCCGCCCGCCGCGAGCTGGAGGGTATGCTCGACGCCCTGTCGCGCGAGCAGACCATCCAGGTGGTGCGCGCCTTCAGCTATTTTTCGCATCTGGCCAACATCGCTGAGGACCAGCACCACATCCGGCGTAGCCGTGCGCATCTGATCGCCGGCTCGGCACCGCGCGAAGGCAGCCTGGCGCGTGCCGTGCAGAATGCCTTCGAGGCCGGTACGGCCAACGCCGGGGTGCTGGTGGATTTCTTCGATAGTGCGCTGGTTTCGCCGGTGCTCACCGCCCATCCCACCGAGGTACAGCGCAAGAGCATCCTCAACTGCGAAACCGTGGTCGCGCGTCTGCTCGATGAGCGTGACCGCATGCAACTTACCCCGGAGGAGGCCGAGGCCAACCACGAGGCGCTCAAGCGCGCGGTGCTCACGCTGTGGCAGACGCGCATGCTGCGCACCGCCAAGCTGTCGGTCATCGACGAGGTCAACAACGGTCTGTCCTACTTCCAGACCACCTTCCTGCGCGAACTGCCACGCTTGTACGCCGGGCTGGAGGATCGCCTAGCAAAGGCCGATCCGATGCTCGGCAGCCCCGAGCTCGACGCCTTCCTGCAGGTTGGGAGCTGGATCGGGGGCGATCGCGACGGAAACCCCTTCGTCACTGCCGGGGTGCTGGAGAAGGCGCTTGCCATGCACTGCGAGGTGGCGCTTGGCTATTACCTGGACGAGCTGCATATCCTCGGCTCGCAGCTCTCGCTCGGGATTGGTCTGGTGTCGGCCTCGGATGCGTTGCTCGCGCTCGCCGAGGCCTCGCCCGACCGCTCGCCGCATCGCAGTGACGAGCCCTACCGGCGCGCCATCTCCGGCATCTACGCACGCCTGGCCGCCACCCATCTGGCACTGCTCGGCCACGCGCCTGTGCGCCATGCGGTGGCCGATGCTGCGCCCTACGCCAGCGCGGCGGCGCTGACCGAGGACCTCGACACCCTGCACCGCTCGCTGGTGGCCAATGGTTCGGCGGCGCTGGCACGCGGGCGGCTGCGCCACCTGCGCCGCGCGGTGAAGGTCTTCGGCTTCCACCTCGCGCCGCTCGACTTGCGTCAGAACTCGGACGTGCACGAGCGCGTGGTCGCCGAGCTGCTCGAAGTCGCGCGGCCGGGCAGCGCCTATGCCGCGCTCGACGAGGCGGGGCGCTGCGCGCTGCTGCTCGAGGAGCTCGATACCGCGCGCCCGCTCGCCTCGCCGCACGTGCGTTACTCGGACGAGACCGAGGGCGAGCTGGCGATCTTCCGCGCCGCCCGCCAGGCGCACCTGCGCTACGGTACGGCCGCGATCCGCAACTGCATCATCTCCAAGACCGACGATGTCTCCGACCTGCTCGAGCTGGCGGTGCTGCTGAAGGAGGCTGGCATCCTGCGTCCGCTGGAGAACGCGCTCGACGTGAACATCGTGCCGCTGTTCGAGACCATCGGCGACCTCGAGAACGCTGCCGGCGTGATGGCGCGCATCTTCTCGATCCCGCGCTATCGCGGCCTGCTCGGCGCGCGCGACCACACGCAGGAGGTCATGCTCGGCTACTCGGACAGCAACAAGGACGGCGGCTTCCTCACCTCGGGCTGGTCGCTGTACAAGGCCGAGGGTGAACTGGTCGAGGCCTTCGCTGCCCATGGCGTGCGCCTGCGCCTGTTCCATGGCCGCGGCGGTTCGGTGGGCCGCGGTGGTGGCCCGAGCTACCAGGCCATCCTCGCCCAGCCCGAGGGTGCGGTGCAGGGGCAGATCCGCCTCACCGAGCAGGGTGAGGTGATTGGCGCCAAGTATGGAAACCCGGAAGTCGGCCGGCGCAACCTCGAGGTGCTGGTCGCCGCCACGCTCGAGACCAGCCTCCGCCCGGCCAGTGCCGCGCCCACGCCGCAGGCTTTTCTCGATGCCATGCAGACCCTGTCGGACGCGGCCTTCACGGCCTACCGCGGCCTGGTCTACGACACCGAGGGCTTCGAACGCTACTTCTGGGCGTCGACGGTGATCAGCGAGATCGCCGCGCTCAACATCGGCAGCCGGCCTGCCTCGCGCAAGAAGACCACCGCGATCGAGGATCTGCGCGCGATCCCGTGGGTGTTCAGCTGGTCGCAGTGCCGCGTGATGCTGCCGGGCTGGTATGGCTTCGGCAGCGCGGTGGAGGACTTCCTCGCCGCACATCCGGACGACGGCCTCGCGCTGCTGCAGCGCATGAACGCCGAATGGCCCTTCTTCCAGACCCTGCTGTCGAACATGGACATGGTGCTGGCCAAGACCGACCTCGCGATCGCCAGCCGCTACGCCGAGCTGGTGAAGGACGTGGTGCTGCGCGACGCGATCTTCGGCCGCATCCGTGGCGAACACCAGGCCACGGTCGAGGCCGTGCTGCGGATCACGGGTCAGGCCGAGCTGCTCGACGGCAACCCGCTGCTCAAGCGCTCGATCCGTAACCGCTTCCCGTATCTGGACCCGCTCAACCACGTGCAGGTCGAGCTGCTGGGTCGTCATCGCGAGGTGGCTGAGGCGGGTGGCACCGACGAGCGTATCCGGCTCGGCATCCACCTCTCGATCAACGGCATCGCCGCGGGGCTGCGCAACAGCGGGTGAGGAGCGCAGCGCGAGCGGGAGTTGGCGAGTATTCGCGCCCGCCGCATCATGGGGGCCGGACGCGTGTGCCGGCCCCCTGCGTTTCGTGGAACATCATGGACATCATCTTCGGCATCATCCTGCCGGTCTTCGGTACACTCGGCCTCGGCTATGTGGCGGCGCGCTTCGGTGTGTTCGACGAGGCGGCCAATCGCGGGCTGTCGCTGTTCGTCTTCAATTTCGCCTTGCCGCTGATGTTGTTCCGTGCGATCGCTCAGGCCGAGCTGCCCGACGCGATGCCTTGGGGCTATCTGCTGTCGTACTACATCGGCGCCTTTGGTGTGTATGCGCTTGCGATGGCGGCCAGCCGCATCCTGTTCGGGCGGCGGCTGGACGAGCAGGCGGTGCTGGGGCTGGGGGCGGGCTTTTCCAATACAGGCATGCTCGGCATCCCCTTGGTGATGACCGCCTATGGCCCGTCTGCCGCGCTACCGTTGTTCGTGATGATCGCCTGTCATAGCCTGCTGATGCTGCCGCCGACCACCGCGCTGATCGAGGCTGCACAGGGCAAGGGCGAAGGGCGCATGGCGATGCTGTTGAAGCTGGCGAAGAGCGTGCTGGGAACACCGATCATCTGGGGCTTGAGTTGCGGGCTGGCGTTCGCGCTGCTCGGCATCGCCCTGCCCGGCCCGCTCGATGCGGTGGCCAAGGGGCTGGGCAGTGCGGCAACGCCGTGCGCGCTGTTCGCGCTCGGGGCTTCGCTGACGCGCTACAGCCTGGGCGGAAACCTGCGCGAACCGGCGTTGCTGCTGGCGCTGAAGACCGTGATCCATCCGTTCATCGTGTGGCTGCTCGCTACCCAGGTGTTCGACGTGCCGCCACTGTGGGTTGCGACCGGCGTGCTGCTGGCGGCGCTGCCGGCGGGCATCACGCCCTACCTGTTCGCGCAGCGCTATGGGGCCGGACAGTCCACTGTGGCCTCGGCGGTGTTCCTGTCCACGGTGGTCTCGGTGGGGACGCTGTCGGCGCTGCTGTTCGTGTTGCGGCCCTGAGGGCGCAGGCTTACTCCTGCTCAAAGCGCCGGCACTGCACCGGCGCGACCTCGGTGAGGCTCCCGGTGGCGGCGTGGAACAGGGAGCCGAGTGCGCGATCTTCGCGCCAGCCCTCGTGCAGCGCGAGCGAGCCGCGCAGGCCTTCGAGTTGCACCGCGCCCGCAGTGGGGGCGGCGAAGTCGAGCAGGCGCAGGGTGCCATCGGCATCGAGTACGGCGTCGAAGCGCAGGCTGGCGGCGAGGTCGGGCGAGGTATCGAAGAGATTGGTCATCGGTCGGGATTCCTCCTATCGATAGGGGGCGAGCGGTGGCGGAAGCGCGGTGCGCCGGTGCCGCTTGGCCGCTCCTGTTGTCGCGAGCGTCTGTGACCGGGCACACCGCAGATCGTTTCCGGTGCGGGGTTCAGGCCGTGCTCACCGGCGCCAGCACGGCCGCGCGCCGACCGGACTGCTTGGCCGCATACATGGCCATGTCTGCGCGCCGGCGCAGGCTGTCGAGGTCGGTGCCGTGATCCGGGCAGATGGCGATGCCGATGCTGCAGGCGAGCGGGAGCGCTCCGACGGAGGTTTCTACCGGCTGCGAGACTGCGGCGAGCAGCTTCTCGCCGATGCGGAGGGCGTCCTCGGCATCCAGGATGCTGCCGACTAGGATCACGAACTCGTCGCCGCCGTAGCGTGCCACGGTGTCGCTGGCACGCAGCTGCGTGGTCATTCGTTCCCCGGTGACACACAGCACCCGGTCGCCGGCTTCGTGGCCGAAACGGTCGTTGATGTCCTTGAAGTGGTCGAGGTCGAGCAGGATCACGGCGAAGCGGGTGCCGTGGCGCTGCCAGGCGTGCAGGGCGGCGTCGAAGCGGTCGGCGAGCAGGTAGCGGTTGGGGAGGCCGGTGAGCACGTCGTGGGTGGCGAGATAGGCGGACTGCTTGTGCTCGATGCTAGCGCGCATCAGCGCCCGGTAGTGGCGTAGCATGAACCAGGGGGTCGCCAATGCGGCGGCGAGCAGCAACAGCGGGACCGCCGCGGTCTCGGCGGCGAACACGTCGCGCAGGCGCTGTTGCTGCGTGAAGCGCACGAGCACCTTCTGCGCGGTTCCCTGCACATGTTCGGCGTGCATGTACACGGGAAACAGCCAGCGGTCGAGCCGGGAGCCGCCTTCCATGGGCTGCTCGACGAGCAGGCCTTCGATGCCGTCGCTGCCGACCAGCGTCGTACGGATGCCGATCCTCGCGCCGCGCACCTTGGCGGGCATTGTCGGCAGCAGGGCCGCGCTCTTGATCAGCAGTATCGCCGCCATCGTGTCGCCGAAGAAATCGGCCGCCCTGCCCTCGGCACCTGCGCGCGGACGCTCGACGGTCTGCAGCAGCAGGTAGCCGGTTTCGCCCTCGTAGAGCTCGAACACCGGCGAAGCCACCGCGCGCGGCTGTCCGAGCGCGCGTGCCAGCGTGCCTGTGAGGTGATCCACCGTCTCGAGCTGCACGCCGAAGATGGGCAGGGTCTCCGGCAGCGCCGGATGTATGAAGAGGATGGGCCAGGTGTCGACGGCGGATGTCGCGCTGACCGGCTCGCGGCTGGTGAGTGCGCTGAAGGACTTGAGGTGGAAGTCGGCGCGCCAGTTGCGGCGCAGGTTCTCGGCCAGCACGGCGGCGTCTGCGGTGGCGACGCGGCGGGCGATCTCGATCTGGTAGATGTGCGGATAGGCAGCGGCCACCGTGGCCGCGTAGCGTTCGGTCGCAGCGTAGTCGTCGCGCTCGACGGCGAGCAGGAAGGCCGACAGGCCCGAGAGCACGGCTTCGTTCGTGTACAGCGTGTGGCGGATGTCGGCGGCGAGGGCGCCGGTGGTCTGGAGGAACTGCTGTTCGAGCCGGCGGAGCTCGGAGGTGATGAGCAGGAAGCCAGCGACCACCAGCAGCGTCAGCCACGCCAGCAACAAAAGTATGAGGTTTGAACGGCGCGGTCGATGCGGCATGGCGGCTCCAGTGGGCGCAGTATCGCCGCATCGTGGAGCGCTGTAAATTTGACGAACGTCATAGGTCTTCCAGACGCGGTCGACGATATTCAGCTGCGATGCAAGGCCGCGAAGCAGCGTTGCAGGGCGGTTTCGGCAAGGCTTGCGAGTTCGCGATTATGCGATGCGCATTTAACTGCACTGCGGACGAGTGCGGATCGGGTGAGCCGGATCGATGGTCCGGTACCGAGCTCATGGACCAGAGGCGCGTCGCCATGCCAGGTGTCCAGGTAGGCGCGCAGTTTCTCGCCCTGGGCAGAGGCCTGCACCAGACTGATCGCGGGGCGGGCGAAGGCTTCCGCGACGATGCGCACGTGCAGGCTGCTGGCCAGGCACAGGTGGGCGCCGGCGATGAGTGCGCAGAGCGCGAAGAGGTGTTCGCTGTCCGCGACGATGCATTCCGCGTGGTGCTTCAGCCGCGTGCGCAGGCGGTGCAACACCGCCGGGTCGTCGTGCCAGGGCGCGCGCCCGGCGCAGAACAGCACGAGGCCGAAACCGGTGTCCTGGTGCAGGCGGTCGAGATCTGCGGCGAGCGTGTCGAGGCTTGCGTCGTCGCCGAACTCGGCGCTGAGCTGGGTGGCGATCCAGCCCTGCGGGAAGCGCGCGCGAATCGCCGCGGGTTCACCTTGTGCCGTGTGGCGGGCGATCTCGTCGCCGAACAGCCGTTCGACGAGCGCGGCCGGGTCGGGCGCCAGCGCGGCGTCGATACCGGCGGCGGCGAGCGCGACCTGCGTGCGGCGGTCGCGCACGTGCAGCGCTGCGGCGGTGCGCAGCGCGTCGAGCGCTTCGGCACGGGCCGCGGCGGGCAGGTGCTCGAAGGCCACCCCTCCCGTGCCGGCATGGGCGACGCGCGCGCCGGGCGGGAACAGGTGCCGTGGCGAGAGATAGGGGAGCGTGCGCGCGATGCCAAGACGCCCTCGCGCCCAGGCGTCACGGCCCGCGAGATCGCTGTCGTGGGCGGCGATCAGCGCGACCACCTGCCCGGGCTCGGCGAGCATGACCGCGGCCTCCCAGGCGCTGCAGCCGAGGATCTCGCCGCCGACCTGGAGGAGATCGGGCGGCGCGAGGCCGGGGGCCTGCTGCATGCAACGCCCGGCGATGGTTTCGAGTGTCTCGACCTGTGCCCCGCCCACCGCCCGCAGGTCGCGCCCGGCGAGTCCCGCCCAGGCCAGGGGCCGCCCGGGGGCGAGGCGGGCCGCCATGGCGGCGGCGATGCGACCGAGCAGCAGGTCGCCGAGGTTGTGGCGGTCGAAGGCGCCGAACAGGATCAGCGGCGGGAGCATCGATCGGCGCCGATGCGCAGCCGGTCCAGGCGCAGGCGCTGGCGGGCGTCGAACAGCCGGCGCGCGCCCAGGCTCACTGCCACCACGGTGCCGAAGCCGGTGCCGCCGGCGATCAGGAACATCACCAGAATCTGGTATTTCACCGCCTCGACCGGTGCGGTGCCGGCGAGGATCTGGCCGGTCATCATGCCTGGCAGGCTGACGATGCCGGCGGCGGCCATGGCGTTGATGATCGGGATCATGCCGACGCGGATCGCCTCGCGCCGGGTGTCGGCGATGGTCTCGTTCCAGTCCTGGCCGAGCGCGAGCCGGGTCTCGAGCACCGCGCGCCTCGCGCTCGCCTCCTGGGTGAGGCGGTCGAGCCCGAGCGCGATGCCGTTCATGGTGTTGCCGAGCACCATGCCGAGCAGCGGGATGGCGTACTGCGGCGCATACCAGGGCGAGTTGCCGATCACCACCAGCAGCGCCAGCACGCTGACGGTGAAGGAGGATACGAACATCGACAGCGTGCCCAGGCCAAAGCCCCACCAGCCGATGAAGCGGCGCTTCTGCCGCGCCATCACCTCCCGCCCGGCCGCGGCGATCATCACCGCCGCCATCGCCGCGACCCAGAGAAAACGCGCGTTGTTGAAGAGCAGCTTGAGCACCAGGCCGATCAGCAGCAGCTGGATCGTGGTGCGCGCCGCCGACACCACGAGGCGCTGCTCGAGCCCGAGCCCCAGGCGCAGCGACACGCCGGCGAGGGCGAGGATCAGTAGGGCTGCGAGCGAGAGGTCGAGCACCGACAGTTCGATCACCATGTGGCGCCCTCCCCTGCGTTTTCCTCCACCAGACGGCCGTCCGCGAGCACGAAGCGACGCTGCGCCACCCGTGCTGCCTGGCGCGGGTCGTGGCTGACCCACAGCAGTGCGGCCGCATGGTCGCGCCGGTAGTCGCCAAGCAGGGCCTCGACGGGCGCGGTGCTATCCTCGTCGAGGTTGCCGGTGGGTTCATCGAGCAGCACGGCATCGGGGTGGCGGGCGAGGGTGCGCAGGAGCGCGAGGCGCTGGCGCTCACCAGTGGAGCAGCGCGCCACGGTCCACGCGAGGGCGGCGGCGGGCAGCCCGAGGCGCTCGAGCCAGACGGGGTCGCAGCCGGTGGGGAAGTGCTCGCCGATGGTCTCGGCCCACCACTGGCTCTCGGCCGCCATCAGCGCCACCTTCCGCCGCCAGGCGGGCGCGGGTATCGCGCTGCAGCTGCAGCCGTCGAGCAGGCTGTCGCCCTCGTGCGCGTCGAGGTCGGCGATGGCCCGCAGCAGCAGGGACTTGCCGCTGCCCGAGGCGCCGCGGATGCAGACACATTCCCCGGCGGCGATCTCGAGGTCGACGGGGCCGACGTGGTGGGTGCGGAGTTGTTGCAGGACGAGCGCGGACATGGCCCGCATCTTCCCGCGCGCGGGGCGGGTTTTCAATGGCGGTGGCGGGACGAGGCGACAAAGACGCAGCTGGCGCGCACCGCCGCGGAGGCACCTTGCATTTGGTGACCGCGGTCGCCATGTAATCGGGCGACAATGCAGCACGGTCGCTCGCGTGGTCTGCACGCGCGATCCATACGCGGAATCTTTTCGTCGCTCGCGGTTCTGACCCTTGCGACGGGGCGCGGACGCTCCGCGCCACTCACCAGGACACGATCATGCACAAGGATCCCCGCTTCTCCGGGCTCTACCTCAACCTCGACCGCAGCGGCGCGCAGGCGCCTTCGCTGTGGCAGAAGATCGTCGGCGGTGTGGCGGCGCTGGGCGTGTTTGCGCTCGCGCTGACCTTTTCGGTGGCCCTGTTCGCGGTGGTGATCACCGTCGGTGTGGTGGTGTGGGGCTACCTGTGGTGGAAGACGCGTGCCGTGCGCAAGGCGATGCGCGAGCACATGGAGGCGACGCGCCAGGAGCAGGGCTCCGGTGCGCCGCACGAGGCTGCGACGCTGGTCATCGAGGGCGAAGTGATTCGTGAGGTGCCGGAAGACGAGGCTGGGCCGGCATCCGGTCGTCGCGGCTGAGTGGGCGTCAGGCGCCGAAGTAGCGTTCGGTGAACGCTGCGGCCGGCAGGGCGGGGTCGAACAGCCAGCCTTGTGCGAAATTGCAGCCGCGCGCCGCGAGGAAGTCGCGCTGCACTTCCGTTTCCACGCCTTCCGCGACCGTGTTCAGGTCCAGCGCGTGCGCCATGGCCAGGATGGCCTGCGTGATTCCCACCAGGTCGGGGTCGTCGGGGAGGTTCTGCACGAAGCTGCGGTCGATCTTGAGCGCCGAGATGGGCAGGCTCTTCAGATAGCTCAGCGAGGAATAGCCGGTGCCGAAGTCGTCCAGGCTCATCCTCACCCCCAGCGTGTCGATTGCGGCCAGGGCCGCGAAGCTCGATTCGGCCTGGCGCATCAGCGCGCTTTCGGTGATCTCCAGTTCGAGGTGGCGGGCGTCGAGACCGTGGCGTTCCAGCGCGGAACGGATCTGCTGCGGCAACTCGGGGTCCTCGAGCTGTCGCGTCGATAGGTTCACCGCCATCAGGAAGTCGGGCGCGTGAGGCAACCATGCGGCGGTCTGGCGACAGGCTTCTTCCAGCACCCACGTGCCCAGGTGGCCGATCAGTCCGGCCGCTTCGGCGATCGGGATGAAGCGGTCCGGAGGCACCTTGCCGAATTCTGCGCTGTGCCAGCGCAGCAGGGCCTCGGCGCCGGTCAGGCGTCCGGTTCCAAGGCAGAACTGGGGCTGGTAGTGCACCTCGAGCTCGTTCCGTTCCATCGCCTGGCGAAGGCCGTTTTCCAGGTCCATCCGTTCGTGCACCTGCGCATCGAGCAGGGGTGAAAAGAAGTGCAGGCTGTTTCGCCCGGCACTCTTGGCCGCGTACAGTGCGGCGTCGGCTGCGCGCAACAGTTGGCCGGGTGTCTCTCCGTCCGCGGGGAACAGCGCGATACCGATGCTGGTGCCGATGGAGACGGTCCGCTCGCCGAGGACGTAGCGGTCCGAGATGGCCTGCAGGATGTGCCGTGCCGCCTTGGCGGCCGCTTCGGCGCCGGTGTTGGGGAGGATGGCAATGAATTCGTCGCCGCCCAGCCTGCACAGGGTGTCGCTTTGGCGCACGGCCTTGCCCAGGCGCTCGCTCACCTGCCGGAGGAGTTCGTCGCCAGCGGTGTGGCCCAGGCCTTCGTTGATGAGCTTGAAGTTGTCGAGGTCGCAGAGCAGCAGGGCAAGTGGTTGGGTGCTCGCGTGGGCATCTTCGGTGGCGCGGCGAAGACGGCTGTTGAAGGATCTGCGGTTCGGCAGGCCGGTCAGTTCGTCGAACTTGGTGCGCGTCTCCAGCTGACGTTCGGCGGCGGTGGCCCGGCGCCGCAACTGTGCGGTGAGGAAGGCAGCGATGCCCAGCGCGCCGAGGGCCACGCTGCCGACGGTGATCAGGTAGAGGCCGACCTTCTTGATCAGCGCCGCGTTGTTGGCGACCAGGTGAATGGTGCCGATGGTGGCGTTCTCGAAGCGCAGGTCGAGGCGGGTCGAGGGCACGATGAAGGGCACGTTTGGCGCACGTGCGCCCAGGAAGGCGGGTGCCTGCCCCGAGGCCGTGCCGTGGGCGAACCGCCGCGGGGTGCCGTCCTCGTCCATTCGGTAGAGCGCGGCCTCCTCGATGTTCGCTGCACGAGTGATCGACACCAGGTTGCTGTGTGCGGCCTCCTCGTCGTCGAAGATCAGCGCCGGGATGCTCGCCTCGCCGAGCAATCTCGCCTGTGCCTGAAGACTGTCGATCAGGCTGTCCCGCTCCTTGGCGTACTCCAGGGCGGCCAGAACCAGGACCAGGATCAGCAAAGACAGGGCGGCCGCCAGAAGCTGGAAGCGGCTGGCTGCTGCGTGGTCGCGGGGTTCGCGGTGGGTCATTGCACGCTGCGCGCCAGTTGCAGCACCTGGGCGGGGAGCTTGAGGCCGGCCTGGCGCAGGGGTTCGAGACTGACCTGAAAGGCCACGCGGTTGTTGTCGCGCGCCAGTCCGATCATGGACCCGGTATGCGGTGGCGTAGAGATGGTGAGTACCGGCCGCCCCGCGAGACGGTGCAGCCGCTCGGTGAGGAGCGGAATGTCGACCTGGTCGAAATGAACCACTGCGCAGTCATCCAGTTGCGCAAGGATGCCGCGACGCTGGATCTGCAAGGTGTGCTCGCCGACCTTGCGGCCGTGGTAGTCCAGATAGGCGTTGGCCAGTTCAAGATTCTCGGTAATGGTGCACACCGTGAGCGGCGCATTGTCCGCGATGGAGGCCGGCCAGGCGGTGAAGCGGATCAGGTTGAACACGAGCGCGGCCTGCAGGCTCGATTCCTTGGCCGTGGGTGCCGCCGCGCCCGCCGTGCTGGCGAGGCTGAGTGCGAAGCTCGCGCCCAGCACCAGCAGCCAGCGTGCAGATGCGGTGGGTCGACGCCGTACGGCGGGCGCGTGCATCAGAACGCCCATGTCAGCCCGAGCTCGAGCTTGCGCCCGGGCCGTGGCAGGGCTTCGTGCCCGAATTCTTCGCTTACGGGGTCGTGCAGGCTGCGATCGAAGAGGTTGTCGATGCGCATGCGCAACTGTGCGCCGGTGAGGACCGGACGTACCGAGACGATGGCTGCATTCGCCCAGAACTGGCTGCCGACCTCGCTGGCAGCCGTCTTGCGGGCGGAGACGAAGCGGCCTTCCAGCGTGGCGTGCCAGTGGGCGGACAGCGGCAGGGTGAGGTCAGCCTTGGCGACGTTGCGTGGCGCGTGCAGCAGGCGGCTGCCGGTATCGGGGTCGCGCGCCTGTTGCCAGCTCCAGGAGGCGGCGAAGCGTGTGCCGTCCTCCCAGCGGGTTTGGGTCGAGAGCATCGCGCCGCGCAGCTCGGCCTTGCCGCGGTTGCGGTAGACGAGCAGGCCATCTGCTGGATCGGCCTCCTGCACGATCAGGTCGGTGATGCGTTTGTGGAACAGACTGCCATTCCAGTCCCAGCCGTGGGCGTCGCTGTGTTCGAGGACGATCTCGAAGGAGCGGATGCGTTCCGGATCGAGCGCCGGGTTGGCCTTCATCGTCAGCTCGCCGTCATGGTAGTGCTGCTCGTAGGGCGACGGGGCGCGATAGGCCGTACCGAACAGGTACTTCAGCGCGGTGGAGGGCCCCAGCAGCTGGATCAGGCCCAGCCGCGGATTGAGGCTGGTGCCGAAGCTGCTGTAGTGGTCCAGCCGCAGGCCGGTGTTGAGAAGCCAGTTGTCGCTGCGCCACTCGTCCTGGACGTAGAGTCCGGCCTGGTGGTTGCTGCGCCGGTCGTCGAGCAGGATCTGGTCCTGGGCACCGAGGGTGCGGTTGCGTTGGCGCAAGACGGGATGGGCCCGATACTCGGCGCCGTAGAGCAAGGTGTGGCTGGCGAAGCGGATGTCGGTCGCCTGCAGTTCCGCGCCCCACCAGCGGGTGGTGGTTTCGTCGCGGCCAAGCTCGGTGTCGTAGGCCCAGTCGCCACGGTATTCGGTGCCCCCCAGGTCGAGCCGTGTCGCCAGCGTCAGGCCGGGCAGCCACTCGTGGCGGTGGTTCAGGCCGAGTGTCCACAACGCCTCGGTGGCGCGGGTGCGGGGGTCGCCGAACACGGTGTCGTAGGGTGCGCCTGCGTAGCCCTTGCGTCGAGACGCATGGGTGAAGGTCAGCGCGAACTCGTCCCAGGCGTGGCGTAGCGTGAGGCGGTGCCCACGCGGTGCCTCGACGCCCGAGGCCGCGCCGTAGCGCGCGCTGCCGATGTCGGAGAGCGTGATGTCGTCGCCGTCGCTGCGCCATGCGCTGACAGACACCAGCAGCTCGTGGCGGTCACTGGCATGACCGTGACGCAGGGCGATGCTGCGTCCGCGCTGGTCGGCGAAGGCCGTGTCCAATGTCGTGCCCTGCATCGGACGGGCACTCGTGGTGACGAGGTTGATGACGCCGAGGAAGGCGTTACTGCCGTAGGCCGACGAGCCCGGGCCGGGGATGAACTCGACGCGCTCGAGCAGGGCCAGGTCGACCGGTCCGTCCTCGCCGATCTGCGCCTGTCCGTAGGCCGGGTCGTTCAGCGGGATGCCGTCGAGCAGCAGCTTGAACTTGGTGTTGTAATCCCCCGGTTGCTGGAAGCCGTGGATGCCCGCGAACGAATACACCCGGTCGCTTGCCATGAACAGCCCGGGTACGGCGTCCAGCAACTCCGCCAGCGTGCGCCAGCCATGGTCGCGGATCTGTTCGCGCGTGATGACCGTGGCCGCCGAGGGCGCTTCCCGGCTGGGCTGCACGAAGCGGGATGCGCCGCTGATCTCGACGTCGAGCAACTGCTCGAAGGACAGTTCCGCAAGATGCCCGGCCGCATGGGCCGTGCCGCCGGCACACAGCATGCACAGGGTCAGGGCAAGCCGACGCGGTGTGGTGAGCAGTCCCGGTTTGCGGGCAGAGACGCGGATGGAAGTGCGGGCGCTGGCAGGCATGATCGTGATTATCGGCATCGGGCGTGAGCGTCCGGAAGCGGAATTCTAGCCTTTACCTGCGAAACTGCCATTTTTCGGTGGCCGTGTGGCACGGGGTGTGGGGTCCGGCAAGCGCGGTGGCGCATTCGTCGCTCAAACGGGATCGCCCGCAGCCGCTTGTGCGAGCGTGTGCAGCCGGGCTTCCTTGCCGTCGATGCTGCGGATGTGAACATCGACCTGATTGAATGCGATTTCGATGTCGTGCGCACGGAAAAGGCGGTCGATTTCGCGGTTGATCTCGTCGATTGCGGCATTACGGTCGCCAAGTTCGCGGACATGTACGCGCAGTTCGTGATCGAGCGTGCTGGCGCCAAAGCTGAGGAAGAAGACCAGCGGCTCCGGCTCCTTGAGCACGCGCGCGTTCTCGTCTGCAATCTGCAGCAGTAGCTTGCGGGTGAGTTCGAGGTCCGAGCCGTAGGCGACGCCCAGCTTCACCGTGATGCGTGTAACCGTGTCGGTCAGCGACCAGTTGGTGAGCTGGCCGGTGATGAAGGCCTTGTTGGGAACGATCATCTCCTTGCGGTCGAAGTCGGTGATCGTGGTGGCGCGGATCTGGATGCGGGTGACGGTGCCCGAAACGTTGCCGATGGTAACGACATCGCCAATGCGCACGGGGCGTTCGAACAGGATGATCAGGCCGGACACGAAGTTCGCGAAGATCTCCTGCAGGCCGAAGCCCAGGCCCACCGACAGCGCCGCCACCAGCCACTGCAGCTTGTCCCAGCTCACCCCGAGCGTGCCGAGCGTGCTCACGATGCCTGTGCCAATGATGATGTAGGAGAGCAGGGTGGTGATTGCATAGGCGCTGCCCTGCGCCAGCTTGAGGCGGGACAGCACCAGCACTTCCAGCAGGCCGGGGAGGTTGGTCGCGAGCATGAAGGCGATCGCTGCAATCACGAGTGCGCCGAGCAGATCGGCAAGGCTGATCGGGACGGTGGCGGCAGTGTCACCGCTGCCGCTGGCGTACTCGTAGAGGGTGATGTTCTCGAGATAGGTAAACACCGTGAGCAGGTCGGACCAGACCCAGTACAAGGCCACGGCCAGAGCCCCCAGCAGCGCGAGGTGGAGCAGGCGCAGGGATTGCTGGTTGATCTGTGCCAACTCCAGCCGGGGTGTTTCGACCTGTGGATCCGTGGCACCGTCGGCCTCGCCCCGCCCTTCGCGCTCTGCTGCCTCGCGGCGGGCCACCGCGCGCTGGTAGTCGAGGCGCCGAGCCGCCACGGCGAGGGCGCGGACCAGCATGGCCTCGAGCACGCGCCACAGGATCAGCACCGACAAGGTGTCGATCAGGCGCTCGGTGAGCTTGAGCGTGGTGTAGTAGTAGCCCATGGCCAGCGCGCCGATGAGCGCGAGTGGCATCAGCACCAGGGCGATGCCGATCAGCACATGCAGTGGCGAGGGGCGCCTGCCCAGGCTGGCGTGCAGCATGCCCCGCCCGAGGAGCCAGGCCATGAAGGCGTAGCCGATGAACAGGATCACGATGCCGAGCACGTCCTGGCCGAGCATGTCGGGCTGCTGCTCGGCGATCGCCACCACCGCGACTACGGCAAGCACCACGATGCCGAGCTTGCGCAGGTTGTGATGCAGGCTGCGCACGCCGTCGGCAGGCCACTGGAAGTGGCGTTCGGCTACGCCGTCCGGAATCAGGATGCGGTAGGCGGTATAGAACACCAGCCATGCCTGGGCCATCTCGATCAGTGCGGTCCCCAGGCTGGCGTTCTGGCCGCGGGCGTCCATCTGCAGGGCGAGTCCGGCGAGCCACAGCAGCAGGCTGCCGGGCAGGGCGAGCAGCAGCGTGAACAGGACTGCGAGCGGGGTGTGCAGCTGACTGTCGCGTCGGACGTACCCGATGTCCGCATGCAGGCCGTCGAGCTTGTCGCGCAGCCAGCGCCGGCGCGAGAGCAGTCCGAGGCTGATCAGCAGCACCGGCAGGAAAAGCAGCGGTCGCGCCTGCAGGCCGGCCCAGATCTCGCGACCGATCGAGGCCCACGGGATGGCGGACAGCTGTGCTGAAAGACGCTGGGGTGCGGCCTGCAGCCAGTCGAGTCCGAGCGCACGGTTGCTCGGGATCCAGAACATCTGCTCGTCGAGGGTCGAGCGCAGGCGGTCGGCGCTTTCTTGCAGCTGGCGCTCGTTGAGCTGGAGGGCGATGGACTCGCTGAGCACGGCGTTGAGCTGGCGGTTGAGCTGGTCGAACAGCTCCACGCGGGTCGTGAGCAGCGACACCAGGGTCATGCGTACCGATTCGTCGGCCTGACTGGCGGGCGCTTCGGCGAGCAGGCGTTCGGCGTAGGCGGCCGGGCGAGCATGCTGTTCGCGCTGCTTGTTGAGCTCGAACTGGTAGAGGCGGATGTCGGCGATCTGGTCGGCCAGTGCCTTGTCCACGCTGGGCCTGGGTAGCTCGCGCTTCTGTTCGAGCAGGATGCGCGACAGCAGCAGGCTGCCTTGCAGCACGTTGATCTGCTCGTCGATGAGGCTGGCGCTGCGGTTCAGGTTGTCGAGCTGCTGGCGGACCGCGAGATTGCGCTGGGTGAGGGTGTTGAGTTGGTTGGTGGCGCGCAGCAGGTAGCCGGAGAGTTGCTGGTTGGCGGCGGCTTCCCGCGCGATCAGGCTGTCCGTCGTCTTGTTCTCCTCGCCCTCGCGCGCCACCGCGTCGGCCGTTTCGGTGGCCTGCGCAGTGCGACGGGCGTTGATCGCCGCCTGCAGCGCCTGGATGCGCGTGTCGAGAAGGGCGATGCGCGCGGCGGCCAGATCCTGGCGTGCCTGGCCGAGGTCGAGCAACAGGCTGTTGCCTGCGAGTTCCTCGCGACGCAGCGCGATCTGGGCGTTCAGGGCGTACCATTCCGCCGCCATGGCCGATGCGCGCTCGGGGCTGAGCGGGCGGCCTTCGCGACCGGGTTCGTGTTGCGTGGCGAGCGCGGTTTCGATCTCGCGCATGCGGATCTGTCCCGTGCCGATCTCGGTCTGTGCGCGCTCGGGGCTGGTGCGTGCGCCGATCAGCAGTGCATTGGCCTCATCCAGGCGCTGTCGCCAGGTGCCCAGCGCCTCGTTCGCCGCGGTCAGCTGCACCTCGAGCTCGGTCGTGGTGGTGGCGTCCGGGATGTCGGTGCCGCCCGGCGCGGTGCCTTGCAGGCTGGCGAGCTCGGCCCGCGCGCGCTCGATGTTCCGAGGGGCACCTTCCAGAGTCTTCTTCAGGGTCTCCAGCCGGGTGCGGTGCTCCTCGGCCTTTACGAGCGCAGCGAGCGCCTGCTCCAGTGCCTGCTGTGCGGCGCGCTGTTCGGCTTCGGCCAGCTTGCGCTCGGCCAGCCCGTCCAGGCGTGCGCGCAGGTCCCCTGCTGCCGGTGCCGCCGGCTGTTGGGCAAGCGCATGCTGGGCCAGAAACGGGAGCAACAGCAGGGCGAAGAGGCGGAACAGGTGCATGGTCGGGGCTTGGGAGGGGGCGCATCGGGCCGCGCCCGCAGGGCTTCGGCAAGCTGGAATTCTAGCCTGCCGTGACTCCGCGCCGGGTACCGCGCCGGGAGGTGAGGGCGAAGAATTCGCTTGTAAGCCGCCCGCCCAGCGTCTAACTTGACGCCTCCCGGAGGAGACATAACGAGAATGGACGAACAGATCCAGCGTCTGAAGGTGCTCGGTGCGGGCATCTTCAGCCTTGTGCTTGCGCTTGGCGTGGCACGCTTTGCATACACCCCGCTGCTGCCGCTGATGCAGGCCCAGGCCGGACTGGGCCTGGCCGAGGGCGGCTGGCTGGCCGCGATCAACTATGCGGGCTATCTCAGCGGCGCCTTGATTGCTGCCTCGATCAGCAATCTGATCCTGAAGGACCGCCTGTTCCGCGTCGGCATGGTGATGGCGGTGCTGACGACCGTGATGATGGGGCTCAGCACCGATTTCTGGGTGTGGGCGGTATCACGCTACCTGGCCGGCCTGTCGAGCGCGGCGGCGATGCTGCTGGGCACGGGCCTCATCCTCAACTGGCTGATCCGCCACAACCACCGCAGCGAACTTGGCATCCACTTCGCCGGCATCGGGCTCGGCATCGCGGGCTGTTCGCTTGCGGTGGCGCTGATGAGCCTGGGGCTGGACTGGCGTGCGCAATGGTTCGCCTTCACTGCCATCGCCTGCGTGCTGCTGGTGCCGGCACTGTCGTGGTTGCCTGCGCCCGACACCAGTGGGCTGACCCGCAGCGGTGCGCCCATGCACGACCGGCCGCCCAGTACGTTGTTCATGCGTTTGTTCATGGCTTCGTACTTCTGCGCCGGTGTGGGCTACGTGGTCAGTGCGACCTTCATCGTCGCCATTGTCAACCAGCTTCCCGGACTTGAGGGCAAGGGTAGCTGGAGTTTTCTCGCGATTGGCCTGGCGGCGGCGCCGGCCTGCATCGTGTGGGACTTCATCGCACGCCGCACCGGTGAGCTCAACGCGCTGATCCTGGCTGCGGTGCTGCAGATCGTCGGCATCCTGCTACCCGTAGTGGTGGGCGGGCTGGTCGGCAGCATCGCGGGCGCGTTGCTGTTCGGCGGCACCTTCATCGGCATGGTGAGCCTGGTGCTGACCATGGCCGGGCGGTATTACCCGACGCGCCCCGCGAAGATGATGGGGAAGATGACCATCTCCTATGGCATCGCGCAGATCCTGGGGCCGGCGGTCACCGGCTGGCTCGGCGCGGTGTCGGGCAGCTACGCAGGTGGCCTGTACTTCGCGGCGGGCGCCATGGTGGTGGGCACCTTCCTGCTGGTGATGCTGAAAGGCGTCGAGCGTCGCGATGCGAGCGCCGCCGCGCTCGCACGCACCCCCGGCGGGGCGAGCTGAATCCGGGCACATTTCGCAATGTGAACGAAGGTTTCGATGTAGGGAAGGGCGATAAGTGGTATTTTTCCGGGCGACTGCGATCGTGCGGACCTGGCGCCGCACCGGCGACAGGGGGTCGCCATCGGGTAGTCGGGACAAGATCTAAAACATCTAGGGGAAACCAATGTCTGCAGGGAAATCCAAGATCATCTACACGCTCACGGACGAGGCGCCGCTGCTCGCGACCTGCGCCTTCCTTCCGGTCATCCGCACCTTCACCGGCCCTGCAGGCGTCGAGATCGAGAAGGCCGACATTTCGGTGTCCGCCCGCGTGCTCGCCGAGTTCCCCGAATACCTGAGCGAAGCGCAGCGGGTGCCCGACACGCTCGGTGAACTGGGCCGCCTGACCCTCGAGCCCGACACCAACATCATCAAGCTGCCGAACATCAGCGCCTCGGTCGCACAGCTCAAGGCCTGCATCAAGGAGCTCCAGGAAAAGGGCTACAAGATTCCGGATTTCCCCGAGGATCCGAAGACCGACGAGGAAAAGGACACCCGCGCCCGCTACGGCCGTTGCCTCGGCTCGGCGGTGAACCCGGTGCTGCGCGAGGGTAACTCCGATCGCCGCGCGCCCGCCGCGGTCAAGAACTTCGCCAAGAAGCACCCGCACTCCATGGGTGAATGGAAGCAGTGGTCGCAGACCCACGTCTCGCACATGCACCATGGCGACTTCTACCATGGCGAGAAGTCGATGACGCTGGACAAGGCGCGTGACGTGAAGATGGAACTGATCACCCGGTCGGGCAAGACCATCGTGCTCAAGCCCAAGGTCGCACTGCAGGACGGCGAGATCATCGACTCGATGTTCATGAGCAAGCAGGCGCTGTGCGAGTTCTACGAGAAGGAACTTGACGACTGCCGCGAGGCGGGCATCCTGTTCTCGCTGCACGTGAAGGCGACGATGATGAAGGTCTCGCACCCGATCGTCTTCGGCCACTGCGTCAAGATCTACTACAAGGACGCCTTCGCCAAGCACGGCAAGCTGTTCGACGAGCTGGGCATCAACGTCAACAACGGCATGGTCGACCTCTACGAGAAGATCAAGACCCTGCCCGAGTCCAAGCACGACGAGATCATCCGCGACCTGCACGCCTGCCACGAGCACCGGCCCGAACTGGCCATGGTCGACTCGGCCAAGGGCATCACCAACTTCCATTCGCCCAACGACATCATCGTCGACGCCTCCATGCCGGCGATGATCCGCCAGGGCGGCAAGATGTGGGGCGCCGACGGCAAGCAGTACGACGCCAAGGCGGTCATGCCGGAGTCCACCTTCGCCCGCATCTACCAGGAGATGATCAACTTCTGCAAATGGCATGGCAACTTCGACCCGCGCACGATGGGCACGGTGCCGAACGTCGGCCTGATGGCGCAGAAGGCCGAGGAATACGGCTCGCACGACAAGACCTTCGAGATCCCCGATGCGGGTGTGGCCAACATCACCGACCTGGCCACCGGCGAAGTGCTGCTGAGCCAGGACGTCGAGGAAGGCGACATCTGGCGTATGTGCCAGGTCAAGGACGCGCCGATCCGCGACTGGGTCAAGCTCGCCGTCACCCGCGCGCGCAACTCGGGCATGCCGGCGATCTTCTGGCTTGACCCCTACCGCCCGCACGAGAACGAGCTGATCAAGAAGGTGAAGACCTACCTCAAGGATCACGACACGACTGGCCTCGACATCCAGATCATGTCGCAGGTACGTGCGATGCGCTTCACGCTCGAGCGTGTGGCACGCGGCCTGGATACCATCTCGGTCACCGGCAACATCCTGCGCGACTACCTGACCGACCTGTTCCCGATCATGGAACTGGGCACCTCGGCCAAGATGCTGTCGATCGTGCCGCTGATGAACGGTGGCGGCATGTACGAAACCGGCGCCGGCGGCTCGGCGCCCAAGCACGTGCAACAGCTCACCCAGGAGAACCACCTGCGCTGGGATTCGCTCGGCGAGTTCCTCGCCCTGGCGGTGTCGCTGGAGGATCTTGGGATCAAGACCGGCAACGCCCGCGCCAAGCTGCTCGCGAAGACCCTGGACGAGGCTACCGGCCGTCTGCTCGACGAGAACAAGTCGCCCTCGCCCAAGACGGGTCAGCTCGACAACCGCGGCAGCCAGTACTACCTCGCCCGCTTCTGGGCCGAGCGCCTGGCGAGCCAGACCGAGGACGCCGAACTGGCGGGCACGTTCGCGCCGCTCGCCAAGGCGCTTGCCGACAATGAGCAGAAGATCGTTGCCGAGTTCACCGAAGTTCAGGGCAAGGCCGCAGATATCGGCGGCTACTACAAGGTCGACGTGGAGAAGTGCGAGGCAGTGATGCGCCCGAGCGCCACGTTCAACGCCATCATTGCAGCTGCACGCGCCGCCTGAGGCGGATGATGCAGTGCCGGCCCGCCTTGGCGGGGGCCGGCAAGCCGGGAAGGGGCAGATCGACCCGAGGGTCTTCTGCCCCTTCCTGCGTTCACGATTACCGGGCCGTGGCGCGGGTGCGCCCGGCCGCTGTGCGATAATCCGGCGCAAATCCGAACCAAGCTTCCCCGATGAGAGAGATCGCGTACCTTGCGGCCGCAAGGTCGTTCGCACCCTGTCGTGCCCTCGCATGCCGCCCTGCCCCGCGCAGGAGCTGCTCGTGAATACGCATCCCCCTGCCGTCCGCCCGGGTGCGCTGAGGGTTTGGTGGACGGCGATCCGTCCGCGCACGCTCGGCATGGCGGTGGCCCCGGTGGCGCTGGGCACGGCGCTCGCCGTCGCGCGCGGCAGCGCGCTTGACGGGATGGTGTTGCTCGCGACCCTGGCCTGCGCGCTGTTGATCCAGATCGGCACCAATCTGTACAACGATGCCGTGGATTTCGAGCGTGGCACCGACCGGCCAGAGCGCAGGGGACCCTTGCGGGTCACGCTCGCGGGCTGGGCGAGTGCGGCCGAGGTCAAGCGCGGTGCCCTGCTCTGTCTGCTGGTGGCCCTTGGCCTTGGTGCCTGGCTCAGCGCCGTCGGCGGCGTGATGATTCTCGCCATTGGCCTCGCCGCGTTGCTCGCCGGCTGGGCGTATTCGGGCGGGCCGTGGCCGATCTCGCACTCGCCGTTAGGCGAGATCTTCGTGCTGCTGTTCTTCGGTGTGCTCGCCGTACTCGGCAGCGACTGGCTGCAATCGCGCACCGTCGATGTGCGCGACGTGCTCGCGGGGATCACGGTCGGCGCGCCGGCTGCAGCGGTGCTGCTGGTGAACAACTTCCGCGACCTCGACAGCGACCTGCGCGCCGGCCGCCGCACGCTGGCTGCCGTCCTGGGCCTGCAGCACGCGTGGAAGGGCTACGCAGTGCTGATGCTGGCCACACCGGTGATGCTGCTGGCGCTGGCGCTGGCGGGCCTGCCCGGTGCCCTGCTTGCGCTGCTGACTGCGCCGGCGCTGCCCGAACTGGTACGTCGCTTCCGTGCTGCGGCTGACGGCGCAGCCTTCAATGGCGTGCTTGTTGACAGCGCGCGAACCGGCACCCGGGCTGGCGTGCTCGCCGCGGTGGGTATCTCCTTGCTGAACTGCTTTCCTCCCCTTGCGTAAATGAATCTCGACTTCCTGCTGCCAGCGGCGCTGGCCTTCATCATGTTCTCGGTCGGGCTGGCGCTGCAGGCGGGCGATTTTGGTCGAGTGTTCGTGCAACCGAAGGCCTTGCTCGTGGGCCTGCTCGGCCAGCTCGTGCTCGTTCCGCTCGCCGCGCTGGCGGTGGTGATGCTGTTCGAACTGCCGCCCGTGCTCGGCATCGGCCTGATGATCCTGTCCGCCTGTCCGGGCGGCGCAAGCTCGGGCTTCCTCACCCATCTGGCGCGCGGCAATGCGGCCCTGTCCCTGACCCTGACGGTGATCAGCAGTCTTGCGGCGCTGGTGAGCTTCCCGCTGCTCGTCAAGGGGGTGCTGGCCTGGCTCGGCGGAGGGTTGCTCGGCGAGGGCGCGGCGCAGCTGACCGAGCTGCCGGTGGGGAAGCTCATCGGCAGCGTGCTGGTGGTGACGACGCTGCCGATCGTGGCCGGAATGCTGCTGCGCCACAAGGCGCCCGGCTTCACCGCGCGCAGTGAAAAGACGATTGGCCGGCTGGCGACGCTGTTCTTCGCAGTGATCGTTGCAGCGACCTTCTTTACCCACAAGGACACCATCCTCGCCAACCTGCATGCAGTGGGCCCGGCCACGCTGGCGCTCAATTTCCTCGCCATGGGCTGCGCCTATGGGCTGGTGGTGCTGGTGGGCGCTGCGCGCCGCGATGCGGTGGCGGTGGCGATGGAGTGTGGCCTGCAGAATGCCGGCCTGGCGATTTTCGTCGCCATCGTACTCCTGCGCCAGCCCGAGCTGGCGGTGGCGGGCGTGGTCTATGCGCTCACGATGAACTTCGGCGCGATCGGGCTGATGCTCGTCTCCCGCCGCGCCCTGCCCGCGACCGTGCTCGCGCAGGGCTTGAAATGATCCGCCCGGGCGCAGAAGCTAGCGCCCTGATGTCGCTTGTCCTTGCCGGGCCGATGGCGCGGCATCCGTTCCTCCTGGAGAAATTGTCATGAAGCCTCTCAAGTCTGCCCTGTTCGGCCTGTCGCTGGTGTTCGCGGGGGCCGCGCAGGCCGGGTTCCCGCCGTGCACGGCCGAGGATTTCGAGCTGTTCTCGCTCTACGACGCCGCTGCAATGAACAGCACGGTGCCGGCGCAGCAACTGCGGACCATCTTCGCCGAGCAGTACGGCATGACCGTTGGCGAGCTCAACCATCTGCATTCGCGCTGCAACTACGCCCTGTCGGCCCGCTTCACCACCCAGGAGGAGTGGAACGTGTTCTACCGGGAGTCGCTGGGCAAGCTCAAGGCGTTCTGCACCAAGGACATGAAGCCGGTCTACTGCGAGGAGGCGATGGCCGCGCACGGCCCGCAGTAAGAGCATGGCCTGCGGCAGGCTCCAGGGCGCTGTTGCGGGGGCGATTGGCGTGCGCCATCAGCGCATCTCGAACAGCTCCTGATGGAAGCGCTCCGGCGCCAGGCCGCGCGCACCAAGCGCTTCGCGCAAGGTGTTTCCGAACCCTGCCGGCCCGCAGAACCACACGCCTGCCTGTGCCCAGGCCGGCACGCTGCGGCAGATGCGTTCGGCGTCCAGGCGGCCGTCGTGCGCGGTGACGAGTACATGCAGCTTCACCCGGGCCTGGGCGGCGAGTTCGCGCAGGCGGGCGATGAAACCCTCGTCCGGCGCCGCGGTGCTGTAGAACAGATCGACCGGCTTGTCGCCACCCTGCGCGGCCAGCGCCTGCAGGCGGGCGATAAAGGGGGTGATGCCGATGCCGCCGGCCACCCAGATCTGGTGTGCTTGCGTGCCGGTGAAGTCGAAGCGTCCGTAAGGCCCCTCGACCCGAACCGGGTCGCCGGCCCTCAGCGTGGCGGGCAGGCTGCGGGTGTAATCGCCCAAGGGCTTGATCAGGAACGTCATGTGGCCGTCGCCCTCCCAGGCGGATGAGATGGTGAAGGGGTGCGGTCCTTCTCGCTCATCGAAGGTTACGAACGCGAACTGGCCGGTCTGGTGCCCGGGCCAGGAGGAGTCGATCTGCAGAGCGACTTCGAGGACCTGGTTGCCGGGGTGCTGCATGACGCGCTCTACCGTGCCCAGCGCGCGGTGCGAGCGGCCGATGCGCCCGGTCAGCGAGAGCACGGCGGCGTAGCTGCCGGCCGCCATCAGCAAGGCCATGACGCCGCCGAGCGGGGTGCTCCAGTAGGCGAAGGGCAAGAGCACCACGCCATGCAGGACGAGGGCCAGATACACCGCGGCCATCACGCGGTGAGTCTGGAAGAAGCGGCGATAGGGAAAGCGCTTGATCAGCGCGATCGCCGCGAGCACGATGAAGGCATAGAAGGCCCATTCGCCGATGGTTTCCGCCAGCCCGCGCTGTTCCTGGAAGAACCGGAAGAGCTCCACCGTCTGCTCTGGACGCGGGCCGCGCTGGGGGCGTTCCAGCAGACCCCAGCCTACGGCCCATTTGGGCCCCTGCGCCCATAGCCAGTGGAGGCCGCTGATCGACAGGCCGGCGATGCCCAGCCACTTGTGCAGCCGATATGCCTTGTCCATGCCGCCGAGCAGAGGCTCCAGTGCCACTGGGCGCAGCGCGAGGATCATGGCAATGCTCATGACACCCATGGCGAGCACCCCGCTGTAGTGGACGGCGATGCTGCGGACGGCGAAGAAGGACCCGCCCTCGAGCGTGAGCGGATCGGCCCAAAGCCAAAGCAGGCTGAGGAGGACGAGGATGGTGGCGAGCGTGTGTTTGATTCGTTTCATGATGGGCTCCTGCAGAACGCGTGACCGATCGAGACGGGTTCGTTCACGGAGAATTGTGCGCCACAGCATGTATCGGGCGTGTATGGGTTTGTAGGCGGTTCCGAGCGTGGTCTTTGCGCCCGGTGGCTGGTCAGCACGGCGGTGCGGCTATAGACTCGCGGGCGAACCGCAAACGGCCGAAATCCGCGGCCCCAAAGGCTGTCTGAACATGCTCCAGTTACCCGATCCCCTTCCCGACTGGCTCCAGAGCGACATGGAGCGGGTTGATGCGCGCATTCGCGCCCAGTTCAACAGCGATGTGGTGCTGATCCGCCAGGTCGTCGACCTGATCCTGCATGGCAGCGAGCGGGTGCGTCCGGCGCTGGTGGTGGCCGCCGCGCGCGGGCTGGGGTATGCCGGCGAGCGGCAGTATGCGCTGGCTGCGGCGGTGGAACTGATCCAGATTTCGCTCGCGCTGCATGATGGCGTCACCGAGGCGAGCGGGGGCGGCGCGGATGCGCACAGTGAGGGCGCATTGTTTGGCAATGCGGGCAACATCCTGCTGGGTGACCTGCTCTACACGGGAGCGTTTCGCATGATCGTGGATCTCGACGACATGGCCGTCATGCGTGTGCTTTCGGATGCGACCAACCGGATTGCGGAGGGTGAGGTGATGTACCGGGTGGCGCGTGACGCGGGTGGGTGTGATGCGGATCACTGTCTGGACATCGTGCGCCGCCGCCGGGCCACGCTGTTCGAGGCCGGCGTGCAGTGCATGGCAATGCTGCACGGCGCCGATGCCGCAAGCTGCAGTGCGCTGGCGGCCTTTGGCCACCATGTGGGTACGGCCCACAGCCTGCTCGCCGAGGCCGAGGATGCACGGCGCTTCGGCGTCGACGACCCGCTCGGGTGTGCGGCGCGCGAAACAGAGGCTGCGCGGGCGGTGCTCTCGGCCGCTGAGCCCGCGCTGGCGGGCGGGGATGCGCTGAACCTCTTCGTCTGATCGGCGCTGGCGACCGGCGTTGAGCCGGTCGTGGCGCGGTGTGGCGACGAGGTGCAGCGGCGTCTCTGCCGCCGGAGTTACTTCACGACCAGCAGACTTTCATCCCATTTCTGGTGCTTTTCCAGCCCGAGCAGGTTCGCCACCGTGGCGGCGATGTTCGACAGGCCGGCGGTTTCCGTGTGCGCGAGGCCCAGCCTGCCGCCGCTGACGTTGTCGTAGAGGATCAGCGGCACCGGGTTGAGGGTGTGTGCGGTCTTCGCCTTGTAGCTGCCGTCCTGGTTCAGCGCGGGCTGCTTCGTCTTCTTGTCGAGTTCGAACATCTCGTCGGCATTGCCGTGGTCGGCGGTGATCAGCGCCACGCCGCCGGCGGCGTCGATCGCCTGTAGCAGGCGCGCCAGTGCCAGGTCCACCGCCTCGATCGCCATGGTCGCCGCGCGGAAGTTACCGGTGTGGCCCACCATATCGCCGTTGGCGTAGTTGCAGCGGAGCACCTTGTACTGGCCCGACTGCAGCGCGGCGATCATCGCGTCGGTGATCTCGGCAGCCTTCATCCACGGGCGCTGCTCGAAGGGCACGACGTCGCTGGGGACTTCCTGCCAGGTCTCGCCGTCGAATTTGTTCGAGCGGTTGCCGTTCCAGAAATAGGTGACGTGGCCGAACTTCTGTGTCTCGGAGCAGGCGAACTGCGCCAGGCCCGACTTGCTGAACCATTCACCCGAGGTGTCCTTGATCGCCGGCGGGGCGACCAGGAAGCGCTTGGGCAACTGCAGGTCGCCGTCGTACTGCAGCATGCCGGCGTAGGTCACGCGTGGGGCGCGCACGCGGTCGAACTCGGTGAAATCCTCTTCCACGAAGGCGCGGGTGATCTCGATCGCGCGATCGCCGCGGAAGTTGTAGAACACGACCGAGTCGCCGTCCTCGATGGTGCCGATCGGCTTGCCGTTTTCAGCAACGACGAACTCGGGCAGATCCTGGTCGATGGTGCCAGGGTGCTTCGTGCGCAGGCCGTGCACCGCCTCGGCGGCGTTGGCGAACTGCGGGCCTTCGCCCAGCACATGGGTGCGCCAGCCGCGCGCCACCATCGGCCAGTTGGCGTCGTAGCGGTCCATGGTGATGGTCTGGCGGCCGCCGCCGGAGGCGATGCGGGCGTCGAAGCCGGCGGTGCTCACGTCCTGCAGGAAGGCCTCGAAGGGTACGACGTAGTCGAGCGCGCTGGTCTCGGGCACGTCGCGGCCGTCGAGCAGGGCGTGAATGCGCACGGTGGGCATGCCCTCTTCCTTGGCGCGCAGCACCATCGCCTTGAGGTGGTCGATGTGGCTGTGCACGTTGCCGTCGGAGAACAGGCCGATGAAGTGGAGGACGCCTCGGCCTTCTTTGGCGCCGGTGACGATCTGCTGCCAGGCCTCTCCCTGCCAGATTGCGCCTTCGGCGATGGCGTTGGCGACCAGGGCTGCGCCCTGCGCATAGACCTGGCCGGCGCCGATGGCGTTGTGGCCGACCTCGGAGTTGCCCATGTCGTCGTCGGACGGCATGCCCACCGCGGTGCCGTGCGCGCGCAGCGTGATGTTGGGGTATTGCGCGAACAGGCGGTCGAGGGTGGGCTTGCGCGCCGCGTCGATGGCGCTGCCGGTCGGGTTCGTCGGAATGCCGTAGCCATCCATGACGACGACGACGACGGGGCCTTTCACGCCGGCGAAGGCGGGGAACGTTTGCAGCATGCTTGCTTCCTGAAGGATGAATCCGCGGCCCTGCCGTACATTGCGGCCAGCGGGCGAGTACGGCATTTTCCTTCAAAAACAGCCTTCGGGGGGCTATCGGGCCGATTGCTGCAGGGCTGATTGCCAGGCTGAAATCAGGGCGTCGCGGTGGGCGGACAGTTGTGCCACGCCCACACCGAGCACCGGGCCGGAGATGGTGTGCTTGGAGAAGGTGGCGCTGAGTGGAGCCTTGCAGCCCGGAACCTGCACGGCGACCGCGCCCTGGCCTTGCCGCGGCGGAAAGGTGGAGTCGGCGGTATGTGCTTCTTGTGGAAGCATTTTGATACGCAAAAACTTTTAAGGAGTATTTTACGATAGCCTGAATAAATCATCGCAATTGCTTCACTCCTGCGCGATGTTTGCTACGCTGAGTCCGTGGGCAATGAATCTGTCCCACAGGATGGGGCAGCAGTCGCTGAGAGCCGGCGCGACAGGGCACGCGTCGCTGCACGGCCGTCATTCAGGATCAAGGTCAAGCAAATCCACAGAAGGAGAACGAGATGAGTGGAAACGGCACGAGTACCGCGGGCAAGTGCCCGGTCATGCATGGTGGCAACACGGCCGCCGGCAACTCGGTGATGGAGTGGTGGCCCAAGGCGCTGAACCTGGACATCCTCCACCAGCACGACACCAAGACCAACCCGCTGGGGCCGGACTTCAACTACCGCGAGGAACTGAAGAAGCTCGACGTCGACGCGCTGAAGAACGACCTCAAGGCCCTGATGACGGACAGCCAGGAATGGTGGCCGGCCGACTGGGGCCACTACGGCGGCCTGATGATCCGCATGGCCTGGCATGCTGCCGGCACCTACCGCGTGGCCGACGGCCGTGGTGGCGGCGGCACCGGCAACCAGCGCTTCGCGCCGCTCAACTCCTGGCCGGACAACGGCAACCTCGACAAGGCCCGCCGCCTGCTGTGGCCGATCAAGCGGAAGTACGGCAACAAGGTCAGCTGGGCTGACCTCATCATCCTCGCCGGCAACATGGCTTACGAGTCGATGGGCTTCAAGACCTTCGGCTTCGCGTTCGGCCGTGAGGACATCTGGCATCCCGAGAAGGACATCTACTGGGGCTCGGAGAAGGAATGGCTTGCCCCGAGCGGCAGCGAGGGCTCGCGCTACTCCGGTCAGCGCGACCTGGAGAACCCGCTTGCCGCGGTGATGATGGGCCTGATCTACGTGAACCCGGAAGGTGTCGACGGCAAGCCCGACCCGTTCAAGACGGCCCAGGACATGCGCGTGACCTTTGCCCGCATGGCGATGAACGACGAGGAAACCGTCGCGCTCACCGCTGGCGGTCACACGGTCGGCAAGGCGCACGGCAACGGTAGCGCGGCCAATCTCGGCCCGGCACCGGAAGGCGCCGATCTTGAAGAGCAGGGTTTCGGCTGGATGAACCACACGACCCGCGGCATCGGCCGCAACACGGTGACCAGCGGCATCGAGGGCGCGTGGACGTCGAAGCCGACCAAGTGGGACAACGGCTACTTCGACATGCTGTTCAAGCATGACTGGTGGCTGCAGAAGTCGCCCGCCGGTGCCTGGCAGTGGGAGCCGGTCCACATCGCCGAGGAAGACATGCCGGTCGACGTCGAGGATCCGTCGATCCGCTGCAAGCCGATGATGACCGACGCCGACATGGCGCTGAAGTTCGACCCCGAGTACCGCAAGATCGCCGAGCGCTTCCGCGACGATCAGGCCTACTTCGAGGAAGTCTTCGCCCGTGCGTGGTTCAAGCTGACCCACCGCGACATGGGCCCGAAGACGCGCTACATCGGCCCCGACGTGCCTTCTGAGGACCTGATCTGGCAGGATCCCGTGCCGGCCGGCCGCAAGGACTACGACGTTGCCGCGGTGAAGGCGAAGATCGCCGCCGCCGGGCTGTCGGTGAGCGACATGGTTGCCACCGCCTGGGACAGTGCCCGCACCTTCCGCGGCTCTGACTACCGCGGCGGTGCCAACGGGGCGCGTATTCGCCTTGCGCCGCAGAAGGACTGGGAAGGCAACGAGCCGACCCGCCTGGCCAAGGTGCTGGCGGCGTACGAGAAGATCGCCGCCGAGACCGGTGCCAGCGTGGCGGACGTGATCGTGCTGGGCGGCAACGTCGGCCTGGAGCAGGCGATCAAGGCCGCGGGCTTCAGCGTCGAGGTGCCGTTCGCCCCGGGTCGTGGTGATGCTACGCAGGCGCAGACCGACGTCGAGTCCTTCGAAGTGCTCGAGCCGCTGCATGACGGCTTCCGCAACTGGCAGAAGAAGGACTATGTGGTCCAGCCCGAGGAGATGCTGCTCGACCGCGCCCAGTTGCTCGGCCTGACGGCCCCGGAGATGACGGTGCTGATCGGTGGCATGCGCGTGCTGGGTACCAATCACGGCGGTAGCCAGCATGGCGTCTTCACCGACCGGGTCGGTGTGCTGAGCAACGACTTCTTCGTCCATCTGACCGACATGTCCTACAGCTGGAAGCCCACCGGGCGTAACAGCTACGACATCGTCGAGCGCAAGAGCGGCGCGAAGAAGTGGACCGCGACCCGCGTCGATCTGGTGTTCGGCTCCAACGCCATCCTGCGCGCCTACGCTGAGGTGTATGCGCAGGACGACAGCAAGGAAAAGTTCGTGCGTGACTTCGTTGCCGCGTGGACGAAGGTCATGAATGCCGACCGCTTCGATCTTGGCTGAGTAGTTCGGGTTTTCGGCTGGCGGGTTTGAAAACGCCCGCTGGCCGCGGTGAAAGGCCAACAAAACGGGAGCCTCGGCTCCCGTTTTTTTCCCCTGTGCGTTGCGGATCAGAACACGTTGAACGGGTAGTCGACGAACACGCGGACTTCCTTGCCGCTGTTGTTATAGCCGATCGCATCGCTCGAAACGCGCAGCGAGGAGGTGCGCAGGCGCAGGCTCAGGTCCTTGGCGGCGCCGCTCTGCACGGTGTAGGAGACCTGATTGAAGAACTCGTGTTCCTTGCCATCGGTGGTGGTGCCGACGTCGATGTCGCTGCCGCGGACATAGGCGACGCGGTACTTCAGGCCGGGGAGACCGTACTGGGCGAAGTCCACCGAGTAGGCGAGTTGCCACGACCGCTCGTCCTTGGCGTTGAAGTCGGACCAGTAGGAGTTCGCCAGCCAGATCGAGCCGCCGCCGTTGCCGGTGCCGCCCGCGTTCTGGTACCAGCCATAGTCGTAGCCGACATCGCCGGTGCTGCGCTGATAGGCCAGCGTGAACGCATGCGGGCCGGTGGCGTAGGTTGCGGCCAGGCTCCAGATGCGGTTCTTGTCGTTGCTGACGTCGTACTCGGTGCGGTAGCCGTTGAAGTCGAAGTTCAGCGTGTTGCTGGCGATCGGCAGCGTGTAGTTCAGGTTGAGATACTGGCGCTTGAACGAGTTCGCGCGCATGACGTTGTCGACGTCGGAGGCGTAGAGCGCAGCGCTCAGGGCGTCGCTGAAGGCGTAGCTTGCGCCGATCACGTCGATGCCCTTCAGGCCGCCGCTGTCACGACCCTCGTCGCTCTTGCGCGACTGGGCGTGGAAGGTGCCGGCAACGAATTCGAGGCCTTCGATCTCGTTCGAGGTCAACATGGTGCCGGTGAAGCTCTCCGGCAGCAGGCGCGAGTCGTCGTGGTTGAGCACGGGCAGGCTCGGGCGCAGGTCGCCGTAGGCGAGCACCGTGCTGGACAGGCGCACCTTCAGCGAGGCGCCACCTTTTGCGACGTCGTGCTCCGGGTTGCCATTGCTGTCCTGGATGAAGAAGTCGATGCCGCCATTGCCACTGCGACGGCGGGTGCTGTCCAGGCGCAGGCCGTAGGCAGCGAACGCGTCGACGCCGAAGCCGACGGTGCCCTGGGTGAAGCCCGACTCGAAGTTGGCGACGATGCCCTGGCCCCATTCGGCGCTGTCCTGGCGGCCGTCGCTGTAGTCGCGATTGATGTAAGCGTTCCGCAACAGCACGTTCAGCGCGCTGTCTTCAACGAAACCCTTCGCATCGGCCTGTCCGGCCATGACCGGCGTTGCGGTCGCGAGGCCGAGGGCGATCAGGGCTGCCAACTTCTTCGACATCATCTTGTCCTTTGTACTGGAATTGTTTTGTAAACAGGGGGTAGCGCCATGGGCTGGCGCGTTCGGGGCGCGGATTCTCTCATCGCCCGGGACCTTCTGGACGGTTTGTGGCGTGTTTGCATCATTTGCTCCGGGATGTGCCCCGTTGGTCGTGTGGCGAGGGCTGCGGTCTTGCCATCGTTCGGACACAGGTTGCTCACCGGGTTGCGAAGGCATCCGATTGGAATATTCAGGCCTTGTGTTGCGCTCCCGGGAAGGGGAGAATGCCCGATCGCACACGCGGAGCCCGTCATGTCCAGTCTGCCGCCCAGTTCTGTCGAGGACCGTCTTCATGCGCTTCGGAGGCGCTGGGATCGGTATGTCGAGGACGGGCGATTCGAGCAGTTCATCGAGTTTGCGGTGGCGATCAACAGCCTCGCCGAGCACTTCAGCCGTATTCGTCTGCCTGGGCTCGTGCGGCTATGCGAGGGGCTGGAGAACGCCGCGCTTGCGCGACTCGGCGACCAGTCCTCACATCCCTTGCCGCAGCAGGACATCGCGTCCCTGCAGCGTCAGCTCGACACCCTGCTGGGTTCGGTGAACACCTCGCGGACGCCGGTGCCGGCGTGCCGGGCCAAACCGGATGCGCCTGCACGGAAGGAGATCGACTGGGTGAAGCCCAGGTCGGTCTGGATCGTGGCAGATCCCAATGGACGCGAGCTCGGTGAAGGCTTGAGTCGCCAGTTGCAGTTCTTTGGCTTCAAGGTGGCGCTGATCGGCTGGGAGAGCGATTTCCCCGGGACGGAGGGGCCGCTTGCGGTGTTGTTCGTGCCCAGCCACGCCGTGGCGCAACCACAGGAACTTGAGCGCATCGAGGCCGTGCGCACGGCCTGCCCGGCGAGCCAGTTGTTTTACCTTGGTGTACGCTCTGACATCGATCCGATCGTGGTGCTGATGCGCGCAGGCATCGATGTCGCGATCCCTGCCGAGGAGCAGTCGTCCGCCGTACTCAGCCGGATTCTTGATCTGGTGCAGGCGCATGAGCAGGTAAGGCACAGGGTGCTCGTGGTGGAGGATTCCCGCGTGGCCACCGCCCTGATCCAGCGCACGCTGGCCGAGCACGGTATCGACAGCCAGGCGATCGGCGATCCGGGCACGCTGCTGGAGGTGCTGGAGCAGTACCGCCCGGACCTCATCCTGATGGACATGTACATGCCGCGCTTCAATGGCGTCGAGGCCACGCGGGTGCTGCGCCAGATGTCTGCGTATCAGTCGATCCCGATCGTGTATCTGTCCGGGGAGTCCAATGTTGGCATGCAGGTCGAGGCGCTGCGACTCGGTGGCGACCAGTTCCTGATCAAGCCCTTCAACCCGGTGCTGCTGGCTGCTGTGGTGAAGACGAAGATCGCGCGCTTCCGCGAAACGCAGCGTTCCAGCCAGGTCGACGGGCTGACCGGTCTGCTCAACCATACCGCAGCGAAGGCGCGCCTGCAGGCGATGGTCGCCAGCGCCGCCGAGCCGACCCGAATCACGGTGGCGATGATCGACATTGATCATTTCAAGTCGATCAACGATACCTATGGACATCCGGTTGGCGATCAGGTGATCCGCGGTTTGGCGTGGCTGCTGAAGGGACGTCTGCGCGCCACTGATCTGATCGGTCGTTATGGCGGCGAAGAGTTCATCGTGGCCTTGCCGGGTGCTGACACCGAGGTGGCAAGAACCGTGATCGACCGGATCCGGGGCGATTTCGCGGTGCTCCCGCATGCACATTCCGGAGGCTCCCTCTACGCCACGTTCAGCGCCGGAATTTCGGTGTATCCCGAGATCAGCGCGGCCTCGGCGCTCACCGAGGCAGCCGATGGAGCCCTCCTCAACGCGAAGCGCCTAGGGCGCAACCGGGTCGAACTCGCGTTTGCCTGAGAAGGGGGCGGGGCCTGGCAGGTTCGCAGAAGCGGTCTGGGGCCGGTCTCTAGACAGCAGCGCGTAAAGCGTTGAGAGCGTACGAGAACAGCGTGGGGTGTGTCGCACGTGGGCCCCCCCTGCGCCCCCCTGTCGATGCGGGATGCTCAGAACGGCACGGGGCTCTCGAACGTCAGGGGTATCCGAGTGCGCGGATGGATGAAGGCGATGCGCGTGGCGTGCAGATGCATGCGTGCGAAATGCGCGGCTTGGTCCGGTGGTGCGTACAGCGGATCGCCGAGGATCGGGTGGCCGAGCGCCTGCAGATGAACGCGCAACTGGTGTGCACGCCCTGTCACCGGTTTCAGCGCCACACGCGTGCGTGCTTCGGCGCCCTTGCCCACGCGCGCCAGTACCCGGTAGCGCGTGAGCGAGCGCCTGCCGTGTAGCGGGTCGATGACCTGGCGTGGGCGGTGTGCGGCGTCCTCGCCCAGCGGCAGGTCGATCTCCCCTGCGTCGTGTGCCAGATGCCCCTGCACGACCGCCAGGTACTCCTTGCCCACCATGCGCTGCTCGAACGCAAGGCTCATGCGGCGCAGCATCTCAAGGCCGCGTGCGAACAGCACCAGCCCCGAGGTGGCCGCGTCCAGGCGATGCACGATCAGCGCGTCCGGGTGGAGGGCCTGGACGCGCGCTGCGAGGCAGTCCTGACGGTCGGCACCGCGTGCGGGCACCGAGAGCAGGCCGGCGGGCTTGTCTACGACGAGGAGGTCGGGGTCGAGGTGGAGGACGGTGGGGATGGCTACGCTCGGCTGGAGGGACTATCAGACATCGATGTTCTGCGCGTACAGCGCATTGCCCTCGATGAATGCCCTTCTTGGCTCCACGTTGTCGCCCATCAGTGTGGTGAAGATCTCGTCGGCTGCGATGGCGTCGTCGATCTGCACGCGCAGCAGGCGGCGCACGGCGGGGTCCATGGTGGTTTCCCACAGTTGCTCGGGGTTCATTTCGCCGAGGCCCTTGTAGCGCTGCTTGCTGAGGCCGCGTTCGACCTCACTCAGCAGCCAGCTGATCGCGTCGGAGAAGCGTGTGACCGCCTGGCGCTTCTCGCCGCGGCGGATCTCGGCGCCCGGCCCGATGAGGCCGCTGATGGCTTCTGCAGCGTTGCGGATGCTGCGGTAATCGCCGGACACGAGGAAGTCGTGCTCGACCCAGCCGAACTTGCGGTTGCCGTGGTGCAGGCGCTCGATGGTGAGGCGCCAGCCTTCGGATTCTTCGTGGTATTCGGCGTAGATCTGCAGGCCTTCGGGCAGGTGGGGCTGGATGCGCTCGGCGGAGGCGCGGGCGGCGGCCTCGTCCTCGAGGCTGACCTCGAGGTCGTGGGCGAGCATCACCTGCAGCACTTCGGGGTCGATGTAGCTGGCCAGGCGGCGGATGACGGCCTCGGCGAGCAGGTAGCTGCGGGCGAGGCCGCCGAGCGCTTCATCGGTGATCGGCGCTGCACCTTCGCGCGGGGTCAGGCTGGCGCCGTCGAGCGCGAGCTTGAGCAGATGGCCGTTGAGCTCGTGGTCGTCCTTGATGTAGATCTCGGTCTTGCCGTGCTTGATCTTGTACAGCGGCGGCTGGGCGATGTAGATGTGCCCGCGCTCGACCAGCTCAGGCATTTGCCGATAGAAAAAGGTGAGCAACAGGGTGCGGATGTGCGCGCCGTCGACGTCGGCGTCGGTCATCAGGATGATGCGGTGGTAGCGCAGCTTCTCGGGTTTGTAGTCGTCCTTGCCGATGCTGGTGCCGAGTGCGGTGATCAGCGTGGCGATCTCCTGGCTCTGCAGCAGCTTGTCGAAGCGCGCCTTCTCGACGTTGAGGATCTTGCCCTTGAGCGGCAGGATCGCCTGGAACTTGCGGTCGCGGCCCTGCTTGGCCGAGCCGCCTGCGGAGTCACCCTCGACGAGGTAGAGCTCGCACAGTGCGGGGTCCTTTTCTTGGCAGTCGGCGAGCTTGCCGGGCAGGCCGACGCCGTCGAGCACGCCCTTGCGGCGGGTCATCTCGCGCGCCTTGCGCGCGGCGTCGCGGGCACGGGCGGCTTCGACGATCTTGTTACAGATGGTCTTGGCGTCGATCGGGTTCTCGAGCAGGAAGTCGCCGAGCTTGTTGGCGACGACTTCTTCCACCGCCGGACGCGCTTCCGAGGACACCAGCTTCATCTTGGTCTGGCTGGCGAACTTGGGGTCGGGCATCTTGACCGACAGCACGCAGGCGAGACCCTCGCGCATGTCGTCACCGGTGATGTCGACCTTGGCCTTCTTGGCGATCTCGTTTTCTTCGATGTACTTGTTGATGACCCGCGTCATCGCCGCGCGCAGGCCGGTAAGGTGGGTGCCGCCGTCGGCCTGCGGGATGTTGTTGGTGTAGCACAGCACCTGCTCCTGGTAGCTGTCGTTCCACTGCATGGCGACCTCGACCGAGAGCTCGGCGTCGTGGCCCTGGCCGGTGGGGATACGCGTGGTGCCGGTGGCGTAGAAGACGTTGGGGTGCAGTACCGTCTTGGCACGGTTGATGTACTCGACGAAGCCCTTCACGCCGCCGGCGAAGGCAAAGTCCTCTTCCTTGCCGGTGCGCTGGTCGACCAGACGGATCTTGACGCCGTTGTTGAGGAAGGAGAGTTCGCGCAGGCGCTTGGCGAGGATGTCGTAGTGGTACTCGACGGTGCCGAAGATCTCCTCGTCGGCGAGGTAGTGCACCTTGGTGCCGCGTTTGGTGGTTTCGCCGATGACGCGCGGCGGGCTCACCTCGACGCCGTCGACGCGCTCGATGACGCGGTTCTGCGGCTTGCCACGCTCGAACTCGAGCAGGTGACGCTTGCCGTCGCGGGCGACGGTGACGTGCATCCACTTGGACAGCGCATTGACGCAGGACACGCCCACGCCGTGCAGGCCGCCGGACACCTTGTAGCTGTTCTGATTGAACTTGCCGCCGGCGTGCAGGACACACATGACGATCTCGGCGGCGCTGCGCTTGGGTTCGTGCTTGTCGTCCATCTTGACGCCGACCGGGATGCCGCGGCCGTTGTCGGTGACCGAGATGGAGTTGTCGGCGTGGATGGTGATGACGATGTCGTCGCAGTGGCCGGCCAGAGCCTCGTCGATGGAGTTGTCCACGACCTCAAACACCATGTGGTGCAGGCCGGTGCCGTCGGACGTGTCGCCGATGTACATGCCGGGGCGCTTGCGCACGGCTTCCAGCCCTTCGAGCTGCTGGATGCTGGATTCGTCGTAGTCGTTGCCCCCTTGCGGGGCCGGCGTGTTTTGCGGTTCGGACATGGTCATCTCGGTGATTCGTAAAGAACGGGGTGCTGCGGTGAAGCCTTCGCCTGCTGCTCGATCAGATGCGCATCGGCATCACGACATACTTGAACTTGTCGTTGTCCGGCAGGCTGATCAGGGCGCTGGAGTTGCCGTCGTTGAAGCGCCACTCGACCGTCTCGGAGGAGAGATTGTTGAGCACGTCGAGCAGATAGGTGACGTTGAAGCCGATGTCGAGCTTGTCGCCGTGGTAGTCGATTTCGAGCTCATCCTGCGCCTCTTCCTGCTCGGCATTGCTGGATACGATGCGCAGCAGGCCGTCCTCCAGCACCATGCGCACGCCCCGGAACTTGTCGTTGGTGAGGATGGCAGCGCGCTGCAGGGCGGCGAGCAGGGGCTGGCGCTCGAAAGTGATCAGATTGGGATGGGCTTGCGGGATCACGCGCTCGTAGTCGGGAAACTTGCCGTCGATGAGCTTGGTGACGAGCTCGATGGCGCCGAAGCGGAACACGGCCTGGTTGCCGGCGAGCATGATCTCGAGCGGGTCGTCGCTGTCGGCAAGCTGGCGGGCGAGCTCGAGCACGGTCTTGCGCGGCAGGATGGCCTCGCTGCGCTGCGAGTTGAGCGGCGCGTCGAGGTCGGAGGCGGCGTAGGCGAGGCGGTGGCCGTCGGTGGCGACCATGCGCAGTTCGCCGCCGTCGGCGATGATCAGCAGGCCGTTGAGGTAATAGCGGATGTCCTGTTGCGCCATCGCGTAGGACACCTGTGCGAGTTGGCGCTTGAAGGCGCGCTGGCTGATCGACAGGCGCGCATTGGCGTCGGCGGGCGGGTTCAGGCTCGGATAGTCGGCGGCGGGCAGGGTTTGCAGCTGGAAGCGGCTGCGGCCGGCCTTGACCGTGAGGCGCTTGTCGTCGAGCGTGAGGCTGACTTCGTTGGCGTCGGGCAGGGCGCGCAGGATGTCCTGCAGCTTGCGCGCGCCGACGGTGATCGCGACGTCCTCGCCGCCGATGTGGCCGCCGGTGGTGGTGCGAATCTGGATCTCGATGTCGGTGGCCAGCATGGTGAGCTGGTCGCCGTGCTTTTCGATCAGCACGTTGGACAGGATCGGCAGCGTGTGGCGTTTCTCGACGATGCCGGCGACCGACTGCAGCGGGGCCAGGAGCGCATCGCGGGTGGTGGTGAGCAGGAGCATGGCGTCAGATCGGGTCGATGGGTTGATCGGAGGGATTCAGTCGGTTCAGCCGCGCAGAACCTGGGTGAGCACGTGCACGTCGTGGTTCAGTTGCGCGTCGCCGAGGCGTAGCTCGGTGATGGTGCGGCATGCGTGCAGCACGGTGGTGTGGTCTCGTCCGCCGAAGGCTTCGCCGATGGCCGGCAGCGACATCGGCGTGAGTTCCTTGGCCAGCCACATCGCCACCTGGCGCGGGCGCGCTATGACGCGCGTCCGCTTCTTGGAGTGCATGTCGGCAACCTTGATCTTGTAGTAGTCGGCGACCGTCTTCTGGATGTGCTCGATCGACAGCTGGCGGTTGTGGGCGTGCAGCAGGTCCTTGAGCGCCTCCTTGGCGACCTCCAGGCCGATCTGGCGGCCGTGAAAGCGCGCGTAGGCGACCACCTTGTTGAGCGCGCCCTCGAGCTCGCGCACGTTCGAGCGCAGGTTCTTGGCGATCAGGAAGGCGACGTCGTCGTCGACCAGCACGCGCAGGGCCTCGGCCTTCTTCTTCAGGATGGCGACGCGCATTTCGAGCTCGGGCGGCTCGATCTGCACGGTCAGGCCCCAGTCGAAGCGCGAGATGAGGCGGTCTTCGAGGCCCTGGATGTCCTTGGGGTAGGTGTCGCAGGTGATGACGATCTGCTTGCGCGCCTCGGTGAGGGCGTTGAAGGCGTGGAAGAACTCTTCCTGCGTGCGGTTCTTGTTATTGAAGAACTGGATGTCGTCGATGATCAGCATGTCGAGCGAGCGGTAGTAGCGCTTGAACGCGTCGAAGCTCTTCTGTTGATAGGCCCGCACGACGTCGGCGTAGTAGTCCTCGACATGCACGTAGCGGATGACCGCGCGCGGGTTGTGGCGGAACACCGCGTTGCCGATGGCGTGCACCAGGTGGGTCTTGCCGAGGCCGACGCCGCCGTAGACGAACAGCGGGTTGTAGGATGTGCCCGGGTTCTGCGCCACCTGCATGGCGGCGGCGCGAGCGAGGTCGTTGGCGCGGCCGGTGACCAGGGTGTCGAAGGTGAAGTCGGGGTTGAGGCGGGTCTTCTCGTAGGCGAGCTCGAGGCCGGTGGCGGATTCCGGGTCGCGGCCGGCAGCAGAAGGCGCAGACCGGCGGCTGCGGACCGGCGCTGCCACGAGCACATCCTGAGCGGGGGCGCCGTCGCCGTCCGCAGCCGGGTCATCTGCGGTGCTGGCGGTTTCGGTTACAAGTGCAGCGCTGGGCGCCGCTGCCCGAGGAGCGGAGGCAGGCGCCTCGGCTGGGGCACGTGAGGTGTTGCGCGCTCCCCCCCCTGCGCCGGCGGGCGGTAGCTGAAGTTCGATCGCAAGCGGGGTGCCGGCAAACTCCTCGCCGAGGGCTTCGATGCGGCGCAGGTAGCGCTCGCGCACCCATTGCAGCACGAATCTGTTGGGCGCCAGCAGTGTCCATGCCCCATCTGCGCCTGCTTCGGCCCGCAGGGTCTTGATCCAGGTGTTGAACTGCTGCTGCGGCAGCTCCTGTTCAAGGCGCGACAGGCAGAAGGACCAGAAATCTTGACTCACGGTGTCGGGGCGATCGGGCAAGGGCGAACGGATCTCGTCGGGTTTCACGATGCACAGCCCCGTGACGCGCGGTGGGCACGCATCGGACTGCGCTGCGGCCTTGCGGGGCCGCGCATTGGGGTAAGGTGCCTGCTGAACACCCGGAGCCGGTTCTCGGCATGCGCTACGCACCGTGGGTGCGCCTTCGGGCGGCGAGCACTCGAGCCTCGCATTCTAACCCCGCAAGCATGACTTATCCACAGGCTTGGCCAAAAATTCTTATTGACAAACATGGGATTATCCATTTAACTCTCGCGTTTGACCTAACACTGGCAGTCCGATCATGAAACGCACTTATCAGCCCTCCGTTGTCCGCCGCAAGCGCACCCATGGCTTCCTGGTCCGCATGAAGACCCGTGGCGGCCGTGCGGTCATCCGCGCACGTCGTGCCAAGGGCCGTCATCGCCTCGCCGTCTGAGGTGACGCTGCCCACGGGCGCTGACCAGGGGTTCCGCAGCGCTCACAGATTGCACAAAACGGATGAGTATTCATCCGTTTTTGCTTTTCGGCGGGCCTTGCGCGGGCGGTTCTACATCGTGCATTACCGGCCGAACGACCGCGACACTGCACGGCTGGGTGTCGTGGTAGCGAAGAAGCTTGCGAAACGTGCAAACTTGCGCAACCTGGTCAAGCGCATCGCGCGCGAGATCTTCCGGCGTCATCGCGAGTCCCTGCCCTGCATGGATCTCGTCGTGCGCTTGCATGCACCGGTCGCCAAGGCGACGCGCGCAGAACTGAACCTCGACCTGCTTGCTTTGTTGCAAAGGCTTCCCCGCTCATGAAATCCGTATTGATCGCGCTGGTCCGTTTCTACCGCTACGCGATCAGTCCCATGCTTGGGCGCAATTGCCGTTTTCATCCGACCTGTTCGGAATACGCGATCGAAGCGATCCAGCGCCACGGTGCGCTGCGTGGCAGCTGGATGGCTGCCAAGCGGGTGGGGCGCTGTCATCCCTTCAATCCGGGCGGGTATGATCCCGTTCCCTGACCTGAGACAGAACGACTCCGATGGATCAACGCCGCCTCATCCTATTCCTGGTTTTTTCCTTTGCGCTGGTCATGCTGTGGGACGGCTGGCTGAAGCACAACCAGCCCCCGGCGCCCGTGGCGCAGCAGACCCCCGCAGGTAGTGCCTCAGCGCAGGACGGCGCCGTGCCCACGCCGACGATCGGCGCGGCCACCGGTCAGGCCGCCGTTCCGGGCGAGCAGGGAACCGCAGTGGCTGCGGCCGCGCGGGCGGTGGTCGAGACCGACTTGCTGCGTGCCGAGGTGTCCTCGCAGGGCGGGGATGTCGTTCGCCTGGAGCTCAAGCAGCACAAGGCCAGCGGCGCCGCCGAGGGGAATTTCGTGCTGCTGGACGACGGTTCGATCCATCAGTACGTCGCCCAGTCGGGTCTGATCGGCGATGGGCTGCCGACGCACAAAACCCTGTTCGAGCTTTCCGCGCGCGAGCTACGACTCAAGGATGGCGATGATGCGCTTGAGCTGCGCCTGCAGGCGCCCGAGCAGGACGGGGTAGCCGTGACGAAGGTGATGCGTTTCACGCGCGGCAGCTACCTGATCGACGTGTCGTACGAGATCCGCAATGGGTCCGCACACGCGATTGCTCCGCATGCCTACTTCCAGATCACCCGCGATGGCAACCCGGCTGAGCAGATCGAGGCTTTCGGCGTCAACACTTTCACGGGACCGGCCTTCTTCACTGAGGCGGCCAAGTTCCAGAAGGTCAGCTTTGAGGACATCACCGACAGCAGCGCCAAGTTTGCAAAGACGGCAAACGATGGCTGGGTGGCCATGGTGCAGCACTACTTCGTGAGCGCCTGGCTGCCAGAGCAGGGCGTGCAGCGCGAGTTCTTCGCGCGTGCGCTGGGCAACAACCTGTTCTCGGCGGGCGTGATCCTTCCCGTGGCCGAGGTCGAAGCGGGGGCTGTCGCTACCGTCGGCACCCGCCTGTACGCCGGCCCGCAGGAGCAGGACAAGCTTGAAGCGATCGCTCCAGGGCTGGATCTGGTCGTCGACTACGGATGGCTGACCGTGATCGCCGCACCGCTGTTCTGGGTGCTGTCGTGGTTCCATAGCCTCACCGGCAACTGGGGCTGGGCGATCATCCTGGTGACGGTGGCGATCAAGGCAGTGTTCTTCCCGCTCTCGGCCGCGAGCTACAAGTCGATGGCCAAGATGCGCGTGCTCGGCCCGCGCCTGCAGCGCATGAAGGAGATGTACGGCAACGACAAGGCCAAGATGCAGCAGGAGATGATGAATCTCTACCGGACTGAGAAGATCAACCCGCTCGGCGGCTGCCTGCCCATCCTGGTGCAGATTCCGGTGTTCATTGCCCTGTACTGGGTGCTGCTCGGCAGCGTCGAGATGCGTCATGCACCGTGGCTCGGCTGGATCCAGGATCTTTCGGCGAAGGATCCCTACTTCATCCTGCCGATCATCATGGGCGCCTCGATGCTGATCCAGATGAAGCTCAATCCGACTCCGCCGGATCCGATCCAGGCCAAGGTGATGATGGGCATGCCGATCATCTTCACCTTCATGTTCCTGTGGTTCCCGTCCGGCTTGGTGCTGTACTGGGTGGTGAACAACATCCTGTCGATCGCCCAGCAGTGGCAGATCACGCGGATGATCGAAAGTGCAAAGTCGGCCGGCAAGCCCGCCTGACACGATCGCCGCGATTGCGACGGCACCGGGTCGGGGCGGCGTCGGTGTCGTTCGCGTTTCGGGAAGCGGTCTCAAGGATCTCGCGCTTGCGCTGACCGGGCGCGATCCGAAGGCGCGTACCGCACACTTCACCCGCTTCCTGGATGAGCAGGGGCGGGTGATCGACGAAGGGCTCCTCCTTTTCTTCGCTGCGCCGGCGTCCTTCACGGGCGAGGATGTGCTCGAGCTGCAGGGCCATGGCGGTCCGGTGGTCATGCAGATGCTGCTTGATCGCTGCCTGCAGTTGGGCGCTCGCCTGGCCGAGCCGGGTGAGTTCACCCGGCGCGCCTTCCTCAACGGCAAGCTCGACCTCGCTCAGGCTGAAGGTGTCGCCGATTTGATCGAGGCCTCGACGGCGGCGGCGGCGCGTTCGGCGGTGCGGTCGCTGTCCGGGCGATTCTCCGAAGAGGTGCATCGCATCGTCGATGGCCTGATCGACTTGCGCATGCTGGTCGAGGCTACGCTGGATTTTCCGGAAGAAGAGATCGATTTTCTTGAACGCGCGCAGGCGATGCCGCGCCTTGCCGCACTTCAGCGGGAACTGGAGGCTCTGCTCGACCGAGCGCGCCAGGGGGCGCTGCTGCGCAGCGGGCTCAACGTGGTGCTGGTCGGAGAGCCCAATGTCGGTAAGTCTAGCCTGCTGAATCAGCTTGCAGGTGAAGAGCGCGCAATCGTGACTGAGATCGCCGGGACCACGCGGGACGCCCTGCGCGAGACCATCCAGATCGAAGGCATTCCGCTGCATATCATTGACACCGCGGGCTTGCGAGAGACCGGCGATACGGTTGAGCGCATGGGGATCGCGCGTACCTGGCGAGAGATTGAGCGCGCCGACGTGATCCTGCGGCTGGTTGACGCGGGGGCGCCTCGTTGTGCCGGAAGCGCGATTGACGAGCGGTTGCCGTCGCGCGTAGAGCGGGTGACGGTGGTGAACAAAATTGATCTGCTGGGTGAGCCCGCTGCACGGCTGCAAACGGAAGGTGCCGTCGTGCTGCGCGTTTCTGCGCACAGCGGCGAGGGTATCGATCTGCTGCGCGCAGAGTTGCTTCGCATCGCGGGCTGGCATTCGCATGGTGAGGACGTGATTCTGGCGCGCGAGAGGCATCTCCATGCCTTGCGGGAGGCGATGGTGCATATGGGCAAGGCAGCAAGTTTGCTGGGTGCGCTCGAGCTTTTTGCGGAGGAGTTGCGTCTGGCGCAGGAACGATTGAGCGAGATCACCGGGGAGTTCTCACCGGACGATTTGCTCGGTGTCATTTTCTCCCGATTCTGTATCGGCAAGTGAGCCGTTCGACCAGTGGTGCGCGATAGCGCAGTCACTGTGTGAGCGAGCTAGTGCACGCGCTCGCCGCCGTCGGATTGCTCCCCTGTTTCACGTGAAACATCAGTCATGGATCTGGATTTTGTTTTTCTCGCCCTCGGACTGGCAGCGCTATTCGCGGGCTTCGTTGACTCGATTGTTGGCGGCGGTGGACTGATTCAGTTGCCAGCGCTGTTCAGTGCCTACCCAACGAGCGCGCCGGCGACACTGTTCGGTACGAACAAGGTCGCGAGCATCGTGGGCACGAGTACGGCAGCCTATCAGTACAGTCGGCGCGTGCGGATTCCCTGGCGAGTCGCAGCGCCCGGTGCAGCCGCGGCGCTGGTGGGGGCCTGGTATGGGGCGAAAGCGGTGGCCTATCTGGATCCCGCGATCCTCCGCCCCCTGATCCTGGTGCTGCTCGTCCTCGTCGCGGTTTACACCTTCGTACGCAAGGATCTGGGCGCGGTATCGAAAGAGCCTGAGCATGGTGCACGCTCGGTGGTGGTAGCACTCACGATCGGCGGGGGAATCGGGTTCTATGATGGGTTCTTCGGTCCAGGGACGGGGAGCTTCCTGATCTTCCTGTTCATCCGTGTGCTCGGAATGGATTTCCTCCGTGCCTCAGTCTCGGCAAAGATTCTCAATGTGGCGACGAACCTGGCCGCCATCAGCTTTTTTGCTGGAAACGTTGAGTTGATGTGGAAGTTGGGGCTGACGATGGCACTGTGCAACCTGATCGGCTCAGTACTGGGCTCCCGAATGGCCCTGAAGCATGGAACCGGATTCGTGCGCAGGATGTTCCTGGCCGTGGTTTCGGTGCTGATCGCAAAGCTCGCCTACGATACGTTCCTGCGCTGAGATGCTGTCACGTGGTTGTAGGCGTGGTGTCGGGCACGGTCTGGGGGTTCCGCTGTTTCACGTGGAACACGTCACAATATCTTTGCGGAAATATTGCATTAGTCGCTCGTGATAGAATGCACCGCTTCATTCATCTTCTAATATTGCCGGGGAAATGAACGGACTCCATCTGATTGCCGACATCTATCGTTGCCGGGCTGCGAGCGAGCTTCTTGTAAACCGTGGCCGACTCGAGACGCTTTGTGTCGAAGAGTGCAGGGAGGCGGGGCTGACCCCGCTGGGGGCTTATTTCTATCAGTTCCTGGATGAACAGGGCGGCGATGCCGGGGTCACCGGCACGGTGGTCCTCGCGGAGTCGCATCTCGCTATTCACACTTGGCCTGAGACCGGCGATGTGACGCTCGATGTCTACGTGTGCAATTTTTCCCGCGACAACAGCGAACGGGCTCGGCAGGTGTTTCAGCGCGTCATCGATGCCCTTGCTCCGGACGAGATCGTCCAACACGAGGTCATCCGCGGTCGCGCCCCAGTGGAGGCTTGAGCATGAGCGCGAGCCCGTTCTGCCTCCCCGAGGGAATGATTGCCGAGTTTCTGAGCGAGGATGCCGGTTATTTCCTGCAGGGCGGTCGGTTACTCGAGCGCGGGCATTCTGCGTGGCAGGCCTATGAGGTATGGGAGACGCCGCGCTTCGGGCGGCTGTTCCGCCTCGACGGCTGCCTGATGACTTCGGAGCGTGACGAGTTCCACTATCACGAGAACATCGTTCATGTGCCCGGCATTGCGCATCCGGCTCCACGTCGTGCTCTGATCATCGGTGGGGGGGATGGTGGTTCGGCAGAAGAGTTGCTCAAGTACCCCTCGATGGAAAAGGTGTTGCTCGCCGAGTTGGATGAGAAGGTAATCGACATCTCGCGGCGTCACCTGCAGACCGTACACGGTGGTGCACTGGACGATCCACGTGTCGAGATTCGTATCGGGGACGGCATGAAGTACGTCCATGAGGACGGCCTCGAAGCCGGCGACCGTTACGACCTCATCGTGCTCGACCTGACCGATCCGGTCGGGCCAGCCGAGGCGCTGTATCAGGCCGACTTCTTTGCGGCGTGCCGGGCTCTGCTGGCCAAGGGCGGGGCGCTGACCCTGCACATCGGCACGCCGGTGTATCAACCCGAGCGCGTGCAGGCGCTCGTGCGCCGGCTGCGCAGCGTATTTGTCTACGTACGCCCGTATTTCCTGTACATTCCGCTCTATGGTTCGCTGTGGGGACTGGCGACGGCCTCCGATCACGTCGATCCGACAGCACTGACATCGGCTGACGTGGATCATCGGCTGTGCGAACGGGGCATTGAAGGCCTGCAGTACCTGAACGGCGACGTATACTGCGCGCAGTTCGCACTCCCCAACCATCTGCGCGCCCTGCTCGGCTAAGCCGCTGCGGGGCGCCTGCGGCGGCCCCTTTCTCCGCGAGTCATCGTGACCCACTTCCCCCGAACTGGTCGCCACCCGGCGCGCCCACCCCATTCCGTTCGTAATCTCAGTCGTGATCCGTACTCGGCTATGCCGCGCCTTGCGCCCGACAGCCTCGCCTACGCGCTCACCCGTGCTGCACGATTGGTGGCAGTGGTGCTTGAAGGTGGCAATCTGACCGATGCGTATGAACGCATGCGGGATGAGGAGCGTGACTGGTCGGATGCGGCCCGTGGTGCGATCCGGGATCTGGCGTGGAGCACCCTGCGGGCTTTCCGCAGTGGCTCTGTGGTGCTCGACCGGCTGATGCACACCTTGCCTGCCCCGCCCATACACGCATTGCTCCTGATTGCGCTGAATCGTTTGCGCCAGCGTCCCGAGCAGGCGCACACCATCGTCGACCAAGCGGTACAGGCGGCGGCGGTTTTGATGCCGGGACTCAAGGGCATGGTCAATGGTGTGCTGCGTAATGCGCTGCGCCAGCACGACCAATGGGAGGGCTGGATCGCGGCCGATCCCGAGGCACGCCATGGCGTGCCATCGTGGTGGATCCGTCGGCTTCAGGCAACGCAGGCCGATGCGTGGGAGGCTGCGCTGGCCGCTGGCAATATCCGCCCGCCCATGGCGCTGCGCGTGAACCTGCGGCGCACGACGCTCAAGGCCTGTCTCGCTGACCTTGGTGCAGCGGGCGTCGAGGCTCGGGTGCTCGGCAACCAGGCGCTCCTGCTCGCCGACCCGGTCGCGGTCGGTGTATTGCCCGGTCATGCGGAGGGCAGGGTCTCGGTCCAGGATGCGGGCGCGCAATGGGCTGCGCAGCTGCTTGCTCCGACCCCGGGGGCGCGCGTACTGGACGCCTGTGCGGCACCCGGAGGCAAGGCAGCGCATCTGCTCGAATCCGTGGATGTCCAACTGCTCGCATTGGAACTCGATCCGGCGCGTGCGCGCCGGATCGAGCACAACCTGCAGCGGCTCGGGCTGAACGCAGAGGTCAAGGTTGCGGACTGTCGCGACCTGCAGCGGTGGTGGGACGGCAAGCCGTTCGACTTCATCCTGGCCGATGTGCCCTGCTCCGCCTCTGGCGTCGCTCGCCGACACCCGGACATCAAGTGGCTGCGCCGCGAAACCGACATTGCGCAGTTCGCTGCGCAGCAGTCCGAAATCCTCGAAGCGCTTTGGCAGACCCTGGTTCCGGGTGGCAGAATGCTCTACGTCACCTGCTCGGTCTTCGATGAAGAGAACGCCGGGCAGATCGCCCGCTTCTGTGCACGCCACGGCGATGTGCAGCGCGAACCCATCCAGGGACGACCGGATCTGCAGCTGCTGCCCAATGCCGAACATGACGGCTTCTATTACGCGCTTCTCCGCAAGCAGGCCTGAGCGCCTGCTCGCGGGCATTTTGCTTGCCGCCCTGCTCGTGCTGCTGCCCTGGGGCGCACAAGCAGAGACGCGCATGCGCAGCGGTGAGATCGTGCGCGGTGATACGGGCTATGTGCTGAACGCCGACATCGAGCTCGACCTCAACCCGCGTCTGCTTGATGCGGTGTCGCGCGGAATTTCGCTGTACTTCACCACCGAGCTGGTTATCGAGCGGCCGCGCTGGTACTGGCTGAACAAGGCGGTGGTGGACCGCAGCCTGGATTACCGCTTGTACTACCATGCGATCACGCGAAGCTACCGGCTCTCGGTTGGCAGCATCCATCAGAGCTACGACGACCTCGAGAGCGCGGTCCGCACGATGACGCGTATTCGCAATTGGCATGTTGCCGATTTTGATGTGCTTGAGGCGGGTGTCTCGCACGAGGTTGCGATCCGCTTCCGCCTCGATACCTCGCAACTACCCAAGCCTTTTCAGGTGACGGCCATTGGCAGCAGCGACTGGAACGTAGGCACCGAGTGGCTCCGGTGGACCTTCCTGCCAGGCGTCCCGGGGTTCCGATGAAACGCATACTGCTCGTTGTCGCGGCCTCGCTGGCAGGGATCTCGCTGTTCCTGCTCACTTCCGCGAGCGCCAACACCGAGTTCTTCGCCAGCAGCTATCCCTTCCTGATCGCGCTCAATGGCGCGATGGTGGTGGTGCTGGCTGCGCTCGTGGGCCTGCAGCTGCGCCAGCTCCTGCGCGAGTACCGTGCGCAACAGTTCGGTTCGCGGCTCAAGATGCGGCTCGTGCTGATGTTTGCCCTCATGGGGCTGGTGCCAGGGCTGGTCATCTATGGCGTTTCGATGCAGTTCGTCGTGCGCTCGATCGAGTCCTGGTTCGACGTGCGTGTGGACGCTGCGCTCGAGGGGGGGATCGGACTGGGGCAGAACGCGCTCGACTACCTCAGTGGTCAGGTGCGCGACAAGGCGGACGAGATGGCCCTCGAGCTCGAGGGTGCGGGGCAGGGCGCAGCCACTCGTCTGAACCGGCTGCGTGAGCAGGCGGGCATCAGCAGTGCGACCATTCTCTCCCCGACCGGCCAGGTGCTTGCCACTGCGGCCGAGAGCGGGCAGGACCTGATTCCGGCTGTACCCGACAGCTATGCCCTGCGCCAGGCGCGGCAGAGCCGCCATTATCAGCATGTGAGCAGCGAGGCCGATGGCCGCCTGGTCATCAGCGTGGTGACACCGCTTCCACTGCGAACGCTTGCGGGCGAGGCCAACCTGCTCATGTTGCGCCAGCCTGTGCCGGAGTCCTTCGGACGGAACGCGGAGGCGGTGCAGGAAGCCTATCGCGAGTACCAGCAACTCACCCTGGGGCGGAGTGGGCTCAAGCGGATCTACACCGTCACGCTGAGTCTGGCGCTGTTGCTCGCACTGTTCGGCGCGCTCGCGGTCGCGGTGCTGATCGCGCGCCGGCTCGCGGCGCCTTTGTTGATCCTCGCCGAAGGCACGCAGGCAGTGGCGCAGGGTGATTTCCGCCCTCGTCAGGCGCTGCCCGCGAGCGATGAGCTGGGGGTACTCACGCAGTCCTTCAACCGCATGACCCGCCAACTGCAGGAAGCGCGCGCAGCGGCCGATAGCCATCGTTCGGAGGTGGAGTCCGCGCGCGCGTACCTGGAGTCGGTGCTCGCCAACCTGTCGACCGGCGTGCTCGCCTTTTCGGCCGACGGCTTCCTGCGTGCAGCCAACCACGGCGCCCTGCAGATTCTGGAGGACGACCTGGCCGGCTTCGAGAGCCTCGCACTTGCGGACTGGCCGCGTCACGCTGCGTTGCGTGAGGTGCTGCGCGATGGCTTCGCCCGCCACGAAGGCGACTGGCAGACGCAGATGGACCTGCCGGTGAAGGACAGCACGCCGCGCACGCTACTCATCCGCGGCTCCCGGCTTCCAGCCGGAACTGGCGGGGGCCTGGTGGTCGTGTTCGATGACATCTCCAGCCTGGTGACGGCGCAGCGCACCGCCGCGTGGGGCGAGGTGGCCCGGCGACTCGCCCATGAGATCAAGAACCCCCTCACCCCCATCCAGCTCTCGGCAGAGCGGCTCGCGTTCAAGCTCTCCGACCGGCTGGATGACAGCGGGCGCGAGATGCTCGAGCGGGCGACCACGACGATCGTGAATCAGGTCGAGGCGATGAAGAATCTCGTCAACGCCTTCCGTGACTATGCGCGCCTGCCTGCGCCCGACCTTTCGCCGATCGACCTCAACGGGCTCATCCGCGAGGTGCTCCATCTGTACGAGAGCGCGGCGGTCCAGATCCGCACCGAACTGGCGTCCGGCCTGCCATTGGTGCAGGGTGACCCGACCCAGATCAGACAGGTGATCCACAATATGTTGCAGAATGCACAGGATGCCTTGTCTGCACGGGATGATGGCGTGATCACGGTCGCCACCCGACGCGACGGTGTGCGCGTTGTGCTTCTCTTCCGCGACAATGGCCCGGGGTTTCCTGCCGAGGTGCTCGCCCGTGCCTTCGAGCCGTACTTCACCACCAAGTCGCGCGGTACCGGCCTGGGGCTGGCGATGGTGAAGAAGATCGTGGATGAGCACGGGGGGGATGTCCGGCTCACCAACCGTGAGGACGGTGGTGCGGAAGTGCGCATCCGGTTGCGTAGTGCCGAAAACAAAGAAGCTTGACGAACACAATGGCAAAAATACTCATCGTTGACGACGAAGTCGGCATCCGCGAACTGTTGTCCGAGATCCTCCGCGACGAAGGTCACGACATCCTCCTGGCCGAGAATGCCGCTGCTGCACGCGCAGCACGCAATGCGGTGCGGCCCGACATGGTGTTGCTCGATATCTGGATGCCGGACACCGATGGCATCACGCTGCTCAAGGAATGGGCCGCGAACGGACAGCTCAACATGCCGGTCGTGATGATGTCGGGGCACGGCACCATCGACACTGCTGTGGAGGCGACCCGGATCGGTGCGATCGACTATCTCGAGAAGCCGATTGCGCTGCAGAAGCTGCTCGCGGCGGTCAAGCGCGGGCTGCAACGTCCGATGGCGCCGGGGGCTCCCGCACCGCTCACGCTGGCAGCCTTCACACGCTCGGTGCCGCTGCGTGAACTGCGACGCAGGGTGGAGCAGATTTCTGGCAGCTCGCGCGTGCTGCTGCTCCGCGTTGGCACTGGCAGCCTCGCAGAGCTCGTTGCCCGCAGCGTTCAGGCGACAAACGCCCCATGGCTGGACCTGTCTCTTGTCACTGCGCCGCTGGACATCAGCCAGCTGCAATCCGCGCATGGTGGCATCCTGTTCGTCCCGGAGCTTGCGCGGCTGTCGCGCGCGCAGCAGAAGAACCTCGCTTTCGCGCTGGATCGGCTTGACCGTTATGACCAGCGCCTGGTGGTGGCGACCGAGCGCAGCCACGATGCGCTTGCCGGCGAGGGCTGGGAGGACGGGTTGCTTGCCCGCCTGTTCGAGGTCAGCCTTGCACCGCCCTCGATTGCCGACGTGCGTGACGATCTTCCCGAACTGGCGAGCCAGCTCCTGCTGCACCTGGTCGAGGCGGGCGAAGTACCGCTGCGCCGCTTCTCCACGGCGGCCCTGAACCAGCTGCGCAATCTGCCTTGGCCCGGCGGTTATCCCGAACTGCGTGCCGCGGTGAAATCACTTGCGCTCGGCACCCTGGAGGAAGAGATCGGTGCTGCAGAGGTGCGGCGACTGTTGCCGCCGGATCTTGCCGGCGGTGGATGCGGGGTGTCGCTGGACCAGCCCTTGCGCGAGGCGCGAGAAGCCTTCGAACGCATGTATTTCGAGCATCATCTGCGCCTCGAGGGGGGCAACATGACCCGCCTGGCTGAGAAGACGGGGCTGGAGCGCACCCACCTGTACCGCAAGCTCAAGCAACTTGGCTTGCAGGCAGGCCGCCGCCATGAGGAAAGCTGAAGGAGCTCTGCGCAGTACTTTTTGCTGCGCTGCAACAATATGGTGGCTCCGTCCCCGCCGCGCGCGTAGAATTGGCCTCCTGCAGACGATCCGGAATCCCTTCGCGTGAAGATCATCATCCTCGGTGCTGGCCAGGTCGGTGCCTCCGTGGCCGAAAACCTCGTGTCCGAGGCGAACGACATCACGCTCGTCGACACCAGCGAGGAGTACCTCGCCGCACTGCGCGAACGCCTCGAGGTGCGTACCGTGTGCGGCAATGCAGCATCTCCGCGCGTGCTCAGAGAGGCGGGCGCAGACGACGCGGACTTGCTGATTGCGGTGACGCAGTCCGATCAGACCAACCTGTGCGCCTGCCGTATCGCCAAGGCGTTGTACAACCTGCCCACGCGAATTGCTCGCCTGCGTTCGACGGATTACGTCGATCACCCGGAGTTGCTGGGCGAGCAGAATTTTTCGGTCGATTTTTCGATCTGCCCAGAGCAGGTGGTCACCGACTACATCAAGCGGCTCATCGCCTTTCCGGAGGCGCTCCAGGTACTGGAGTTCGCCGATGGTGTGGTCAGCCTGATCTGCGTGCGTGCCTTCGAGGGGGGGCCGCTGGTCGGCCACCCGCTAAAGGCGCTGCGCTTTCACCTCCCCAACGTCGAGGTCCGCATCGCGGCGATCTACCGTAACGGCAACCCGATCATGCCCGAGGGCGACACCATCATCCTGCCTGGTGACGAGGTGTTCTGCCTGGCGGCGACGGTGCACATCCGCAAGGTCATGGGCGAACTACGCCGCTCCGATCGACCGATGCGGCGGGTGATGATTGCCGGCGGGGGCAACATCGGGTTCCGCCTCGCCCAGTCGATCGAGGAAAACTATCACGTCAAGATCCTGGAACTGAACCGCACGCGTGCAGAAATGCTCGCCTCGCAGCTATCGCATGCGCTGGTGTTGCGTGGCGACTCGACCGACGAAAAGCTGCTCGAGAACGAAGGCATCGATGAAACCGACCTCTTCGTCGCGCTCACCAACGACGAAGAAGACAACATCATGGCGGCGTCGCTGGCCAAGCGCATGGGTGCGCGGCGCACGCTGGCCCTGATCAACCGCAAGAGCTACGTCGATCTGGTGCAGGGCGGACCGATCGACATTGCCATCTCGCCCGCGCACACCTCGATCGGGACACTGCTCGCACATGTGCGGCGTGGCGACGTGGTGGCGGTGCACAGCCTGCGGCGCGGTGCCGCGGAGGCGCTGGAGATCATCGCGCACGGCAGTCGCAAGGACTCCAAGGTCGTCGGGCGTGCGATCGAGGAGATCGCGCTGCCGCGCGGCACCAGCATCGGTGCGATCGTGCGCGATGAGAAGAACGAGGAGGGACGCGTGGTGCGCCGTGCCGTGCTGATGCCGCACCACGATACGGTGATCGAGGAAGACGACCATGTCATCGTCTTCTGCACCAGCAAGAAGCTGGTGCAGAAGGTGGAGAAACTCTTCCAGGTGGGATTCCACTTCCTCTGACATGCCTGCCCAGATGCGTGCCTACAATCCCGCGCTCAACGCGCTGGGCCTGATCATCATGATCTTCGGTCTGCTGATGGGCTTTCCGCTCGCGGTATCGGCCTGGCTTCAAGATGGGGCGACGCTCGCCTATGACCAGGGGCTGTTCGTCACCTTCGTGTGCGGGTTGCTCCTGTGGGCGTCCACGCGTGCTCACCGGCGCGACCTGCGCGTGCACGATGGCTTCCTGCTCGTCGCTGCCACCTGGGTGGTGCTACCCCTGTTCGGGGCGCTGCCGTTACTCGCCTACCTCCCTGAGCTCGGCTTCACGGACGCCTATTTCGAGGCCGTCTCCGGACTCACGGCCACCGGCGCGACCGTGCTCACCGGGCTGGACGATCTGCCGGTGTCGATCAACCTGTGGCGCACCTTCATGCACTGGGTGGGCGGCATGGGGGTCATCGTCCTGGTGGTTGCAATCCTGCCGCTGCTTGGTATCGGTGGACGACAGCTCTACAAGGCCGAAGTGCCCACGCCGATGAAGGACTCCAGTCTCACGCCACGCATCGCCGAGACGGCCAAGGGCCTGTGGCTCTCCTACGTGCTGTTGACCGTGGCCTGCGGTTTCAGCCTGTGGTGGGTGGGCATGGATACCTGGGATGCCGTCATCCACGCGTTCACGGTCGCAGGACTGGGTGGCTTCTCGAGCAAGGACGCTTCGATCGGGCATTTCGACAGTCTGCGCATCGAGGTGGTGGTAATCGTGTTCGCGCTACTGGCGGGCCTGAACTACGCGACCCATTACATGGCGCTGGTGCGGCGCTCGATCCGGCCCTACTACCGCGATCCGGAAATCCCCTTCTACTTTGGCGTGCTTGGCGTCAGCGTCGCCATGCTGACCGCGTTCCTGCTCGCCGAGGGCGAGTTCAACGAGATCGGTGAGGCGCTACGCTACGTCGCCTTCCACGTTGTCTCCATCTCCACCTCCCTTGGCCTGTCGACCTACGATTACACGCTGTGGCCCATGTTCGCCCAGCTCTGGCTGCTGTTTCTCGGCAGCTTCATTGCCTGCTCCGGATCCACCGGCGGCGGCATCAAGATGATGCGGGCGATCATCCTGTATAACCAGGTCTTCCGCGAAATCGTGCGCTCGTTGCACCCGAACGCGGTGCGACCCGTGCGCCTGGGCCGTACGCCGGTATCCGAGAACATCCTGCACGCGGTGCTGGGCTTCAGTTTCATGTACATGGTCAGCATCGTGAGCCTGACCCTGGTGCTGTCGGCGAGTGGGCTCGAGTTGGTCACCGCCTTCTCCGCGGTGGTGGCCTGCCTCAACAACACCGGACCTGGCCTCGACATGGTGGGACCGGCGTCGAACTACCAGTCGCTTGACGCCTTCCACAAGTGGGTGCTGTCTTTCACCATGATCCTCGGGCGACTGGAAATCTTCACCTTTCTGGTCGTGCTGACCCCGACCTTCTGGCGCCGCTGAACGCCAGTAACCCGTCCGATTGACTCGCGACAAGCCCCGGATGCGTCCAGAGCGGCGATAATCACGCCTTCAGCCCGATTGCAGAACAAAGAGGACTCGACGTGAGCAACCTGAAAAACGACACATTCCTGCGCGCCTTGCTGCGTCAGCCCACCGAATACACGCCGGTCTGGCTGATGCGCCAGGCAGGCCGCTACCTGCCCGAGTACTGCGAAACGCGCCGTCGCGCCGGCAATTTCCTCAATCTGTGCAAGAGCCCGGCCATGGCCTGCGAAGTGACGCTGCAACCGCTGGCGCGCTACGATCTGGATGCAGCGATCCTGTTCTCCGACATCCTCACCGTGCCCGATGCAATGGGGCTGGGCCTGTATTTTGCCGAGGGCGAGGGGCCGCGTTTCGAGCGACCGCTCAAGGACGAGTGGGAGATCCGCAACCTCACTGCGCCGGATCCGCATGCCGAGCTTCAGTACGTGATGGATGCGGTGAGCGAGATCCGCCGTGCGCTCGACGGCAGCGTGCCGCTGATCGGCTTCTCCGGCAGCCCGTGGACGCTTGCCTGCTACATGGTCGAGGGCGGCTCCTCCGACGACTACCGCAAGGTCAAGTCGCTCGCCTACAGCCGCCCGGACCTGATGCACCATATCCTCGACGTCACCGCGCAGGCAGTGGTGAAGTATCTGAACGCGCAGATCGAGGCGGGCGCCCAGGCGGTGATGGTGTTCGACTCCTGGGGTGGCGTGCTGTCCGAGGCGGCGTATCGCGAATTCTCGCTGCGCTACCTCGAGCAGGTCGTCGCCGGCTTGATCCGTGAGCGCGACGGTCAGCGTGTGCCGAGCATCGTCTTCACCAAGGGCGGTGGCCTGTGGCTGGAGTCGATCGCTGCGATCGGCTGCGACGCGGTCGGCCTCGACTGGACCATGGACATCGGCCGCGCGCGTCGCCTCGTGGGCGACAAGGTGGCGCTGCAGGGCAATCTCGACCCCAACGTGCTCTTCGCGCCGCCCGAGGCGGTTGCAGCCGAGACGCGCCGCGTGCTCGATGCTTTCGGCAACCACTCTGGCCACGTCTTCAACCTCGGCCACGGCATTTCTCAGTACACGCCGCCCGAGAACGTGAACGTGCTGGTCGACACGGTGCACGCGTACAGCCGCGAGATTCGCGCTCGCGGGTGAGTCTGCGCAGCGGCGTTTCGCAGATGCGGAACGCCGCCTGTCAAGCAAGAAATCGTGCTTTCGAAACTTGACTTATGCACATCCGTGCGTTCCGTAACCGGCTGCAGTCCGATATTCAAGCATTATGCGTATGAATTTATAAGCCATTGAAAAATAATAGATAATATTTCGCATAATGTTAAGGCAATGTGACTGAAAGCCTTATGCCACGCCACTTTCAGGCGGATTCACCCAGCTTTCCCACATACTTGTCCACAGGTTTTGTGGACAAGGGCAAAGCGCCTTTGTTGCCCAGAGACTTGACCGCTGTTTCGTCCACGCCGCCTTACGAAATGCGCGTAAACAGCTGATCGAAAGGCAATTTCCTCCCCCTGTAGATCCACCCATGGCCATCGTCCGCGTCGCCTTGCCGATTCCGCTGCCACAGGCGTTCGATTACCTGGCACCGGAAGCGACCGTCGCGGATATCGGACGCTGCGTGAAGGTGCCCTTCGGGCGTGGAGATCGTAGCGGGCTGATCGTCGGACTCTGCGACGAGGCGGAGGTCGATCCGGCCCGCCTGAAGGCGGTCCATCACATCCAGCGCGGCGTGCCACCCCTGCCGCCCGACTGGCTCGAACTCGTGGGCTTCGTCGCGCGCTACTATCACGCCCCGCTGGGCGAAGTGGTCGCGCTTGCGCTGCCGCCCGGGCTGCGTCGAGCCGATGGGGTGAGTGATGCCGACGACGACCCGCTGCTCGATATCGCTGCCCAGGGCCAGTCCGCACTTGACAGCGGGCGGCGTGCAAGCAAGGCGCTTGCGCTGCTGCAGTCGCTGGTGGGCAGCGAGGGACCCTGGCGGCGTAGCGTCATCCGCGCCATGGCCGGCGGGGAAATGATCGGTGAGCTGCTGCGGCGCGGGTGGCTGGCGCCCGTCGTGCCCGAGCGTGCCGCACCGGCTCATGGCACAGGCGTCCTGCCGGCCCTGACTGCCGAGCAGTCGTGCGCGGTCGAGTCGATCCTCGGTGGCGGGGCGGGCTTCCGGCCTTGGCTGCTGCATGGGGTCACGGGCAGCGGCAAGACGGAGGTCTACTTGCGCCTGGCCGCGCAGGTCCTGGCGCAGGGCCGCCAGGTGCTGATGCTGGTGCCAGAAATTGCTTTGACGCCGCAGCTCGAACAGCGGGTCGCCCAGCGCTTCGCGGCTGCCAACGTGGTCAGCCTGCATTCCGCGCTGGCCGATGGTGCCCGCTCGCGCGGCTTTGTGCAGGCGCTGAGCGGACGCGCCGATATCGTGCTCGGCACCCGCCTGGCGGTGTTTGCCCCATTGCCCCGGCTCGGGTTGATCCTGGTGGACGAGGAGCATGATGCCTCCTACAAGCAGCAGGAGGGCGTGCGTTACTCTGCGCGCGACGTGGCCGTGTGGCGTGCGCGTCAGCGCGGCGTCCCGGTCGTGCTCGGTTCGGCGACGCCTTCGCTGGAGACGTGGTTTCACGCGAGAAGCGAACGCTATGCCCTGCAGACGCTGCGTCAGCGTGCGGTGGCGGCTACATTGCCGGTGGTGCGGTGCATCGACACCCGGCGGCTGAAGCTTGACGAGGGCCTGAGCCCCGCACTGCAGGCAGCGATCGCACAGCGCCTGACGCGGGGTGAACAGAGCCTGGTGTTCCTCAACCGCCGCGGCTACGCACCGGTGCTGTCATGCCCATCCTGCGGCTGGGTCAGCCGCTGTCCTCATTGCACTGCGAACCTCGTCGTGCACCTGGCCGACCGCCGCCTGCGCTGCCACCACTGTGGCTGTGACGGGCCCATCCCGCATGTCTGCCCGAGTTGCGGCAATCAGGATATCCAGCCCTTTGGCCGCGGCACGCAGCGCATTGAGGCGCGCTTGGCCGAGCTGTTCCCGCAGGCGCGCGTGTTGCGGGTTGACCGAGATGCCGCGCGCACCCGCGCGCAATGGGAAAAACTGCTCGACACCATCGCTGCCGGCGAGGCCGACATCCTCGTAGGCACGCAGATGATGGCCAAGGGGCACGATTTCCCCAAGCTGACCTTGGTGGGTGTGATTGGCGCCGATGCCTCGCTGCATGCCGCCGATTTCCGCGCCCCTGAGCGCCTGTTTCAGCAGTTGATGCAGGTGGGTGGGCGTGCGGGCCGGGGTGCCCTGCCGGGCGAGGTGCTGATCCAGACCGAGTACCCGCTGCAGCCGCTCTATCAGCATCTCGCCCGCCACGATTTCGACGCCTTCGCGCGCATGGCGCTGCAGGAGCGTCGCGCGGCGGGCTTCCCGCCCTTCACGCACCAGGCCATGCTGCGCGCGGATGCGCCGGCGCTGGAGGAGGCGGTACAGTTCCTGCGTCATGCCCGCCGCCTGGCGGAAGAGCGTGCGCCGGAAGGGCTGCGCATCTACGATCCAGTGCCGATGCGTATGACCCGGCTCGCACGGCGCGAGCGTGCACAGCTGCTGCTCGAGGCAGATGGCCGCGGTGTGCTGCAGAACTTTCTTGCCGACTGGGTAGCCGTGCTCTATCGACAGCGAACTGTGCGTGCGCTGCGCTGGCAGCTCGACGTCGATCCGCTGGACGTCTGACTCAGGCGCGTGCTGCCGGCCACAGCCAGGCTGCACCGCGCACACCCGAGGCATCCCCGTGCCGTGCCGGCAGCAGGCGCGTGTCCACGCGGTCGGAAAACACATGCACGCGCCACTTCTCCGGCACATTGCGATAGAGCCGCCCGATGCATGACAGGCCGCCGCCCAGCACGATTACGTCCGGGTCGAGCAGGTTGATCACCCCCGCCAGCGCGCGCGCGAGCCGGTCCTCATAGCGGGCGAGGGTGGATGCGCACAGCCGGTCGCCGGCTTCGGCGGCGCGAACGATTGTGGGTGCATCGAACGCTTCGCCGCCATGGCGCAGATGATCGGCCGCCATTCCCGGTCCCGAGAGATACGTTTCGATGCAGCCCTGGCGCCCGCAATAGCAGGCGGGCAGGGGGAGGTCGTCGCCGGCAGGAAGCGGCAAGGGATTGTGCCCCCACTCGCCGGCGATCGCGTTCGCACCGGTGAGCAGCCGCCCATCCAGCACGATGCCGCCACCCACGCCTGTGCCGAGAATCACCCCGAACACCGTGCGGAGCCCGGCACCTGCCCCATCGGCAGCTTCGGACACCGTGAAGCAGTTGGCGTCGTTGGAAAGGCGCAGCGGACGGGCGAGCAGGGCTTCGAGGTCCTGCTGCAAGGGCCTGCCGTTGAGGCAGGTCGAGTTGGCATTGCGGATCCGCCCGTCTACCGGGGAGGGCGAACCGGGGATGCCGATGCCGACGGTCGCCCTCCTGCCCGTGCTGTGCTCGGCCTCCTCGACCAAGGCGGCGATGGTCCGCAGGGTCGCGGAGTAGTCCCCTTGCGGCGTGGGAACGCGCCTGCGCCAGCATGGCTCGCCGTCCTCACGCAGGACGACGATCTCGATCTTGGTTCCGCCCAGATCAATGCCGATGCGCGCGGGCCGCATGTTCAAGGTGCCCTCAGCAGGAGGAGGCGGAGATCTCCGCGTAACGGTCCATCGCCTCTTCCCTGCTGCGCGAGGTTACACCCAGATCCCGCACCAGGCCGTCCTGCAGGCTGTAGCACCAGCCGTGCACGCTGACGTCCTGGCCACGCTGCCAAGCCTCGCGGAGAATCGAGGTCTGACATACGTTGACGACCTGGTGCATGGCGTTGAGCTCACACAGGCGGTCGGCACGCATCGCGCTGTCTTCGATTTGGCCCAGCTGGTCGAGATGGCGGTCACGTACATCCTGGATGTGGCGCAGCCAGTTGTCGGTCAGGCCAGTGGAAACGTCGTTGATCGCTGCCTTGACGCCACCGCAGCCGTAGTGGCCGACGATCAGGATGTGCTTTACGCGCAGCACGTCGACCGCGTAGTGGATCACCGACAGCGCGTTGAGATCGGTGTGCACGATCACGTTGGCGATGTTGCGATGCACGAACACCTCGCCCGGCGCCAGTCCGACCACCTGGTTTGCAGGTACGCGACTGTCCGAGCAGCCGATCCACAGGTACTCGGGTGATTGCTGCTTGACCAACCGGCTGAAGAACTCCGGATCTTCCTCGCGCATGTGCTCGGACCATTGCTTGTTGTTGGCGAAGAGGTGTTCGATCGTCTTGGGCATCTCGGGCTCGGAGAAAAGCGGGTGAATTGGGTTATTCATAATTATGAAGAAGTCGCTGTGGTCTTGCCAGCCAGCCGTGCCGGATCCGTGGTGCCGGAACGGATCTGCACCTGGCCCGGTCCATGACCGATAACGATGCTTCACATTGGTCGCTGAATGCACGAAAGTGCTGACCCCCACCCCCACCCCCACCCCGACCCCTTTCCAGAACACGTCACCCAGGAGCCTACGCATGAACATCCGACACGCCCGTTCCCTCGTCGCCATCTGCCTGATGGCGGCCTTTGCTGATGGTCGCCAGGACACGGGTGAACGCGAACATGTACGCAAGGTGGCAGAGTCGCTCGGTCGTGACATCGAGATTGATTTCATTCCCTTGTATCAGGCGGTGCTGCTTGGCCGCGTGAGTTTGGAAGATGTCGTGGCCGAGCTGGACGAACCGGGGTTGCGGCAGCTCGCGTTCGAACTTGCGGTGGGTGTGTGCGAGGCGGATGGCCGCCACAGTGCAGAGGAAACCGCTTTCCTTGGCCGCCTGTCCGCGGCGCTTGGACTGGCGGCCGGCAGCGCCGAGGCTTTCATCCACGAGGCCGAGGCGGTGGCCGAGGCGCCCGAAACCGGGGCGTTGATCGAGCTGCCCGGCTTCGACCTGCAGGTCAGGCCCGACGCTGAAGGAGCCGGACCACGCGTCGCCGCTGCCGACGCGCCCGACGAGGCCAAACTGGACCGCATGATCCTCAACGCCGCCATCCTCAATGGCGCGCTGGAACTGCTGCCGCAATCCATGGCCTCAATGGCGATCATTCCGCTGCAGGTCCGGCTCGTGTACCGGATCGGGCAGGCGCACGGTCAGGAACTCGATCGCGGCCATATCAAGGACTTTCTTGCCACCATTGGCGTCGGCATGACCGGGCAGTACGTCGAGCAGTTCGGCCGCAAGCTCATCGGCGGCCTGCTCGGCAAGGTGCTGGGTGGTGCAGGGCGCGCGATCGGTAGCCAGGCGACCGGTTCTGCGTTCTCCTTCGCGACCACCTGGGCGATCGGCAAGGTGGCGAGGCAATACTACGCTGGCGGGCGAACCCTGGACGCAGCAGGGCTCAAGCAGTCCTTCGCCGACGTGTACGCACAGGCGCGGTCGCTGCAGGCGCGCTACGCGCCCGAGATCGCACAGCGCGCGCGCACGCTGGACCTCGGGCAGCTGACCGCCGAGCTGCGTGGACGATAGCGCGGCCTGTGCTCGATCCGTTCATGTCCTGTTCAGATGCGGAGGGCTATATTCGAGGCAGGTGATCGCGGGTGGCTTCACGGCCGCCGTGATCGTGACGTGTAGCGATTCATGCAGGAGTGGATCATGCTCAGAAGAACCATTGGATTGTCCGTGCTGCTCGTAACCCTGCTGGCTTCGGGTTCGAGTGTGCTGGCTGCCGAGCCAGTGCCCGAGGCGATGTTCGGTAGCCAGCTGATGACCGAGCAGGAGCGCACCGTGTATCGCGGGCGCATGTGGGCGGCGCAGAGTGACGAGGAGCGCGCAGCGATCCGTGCCGAGCACCACGAACAGATGCGTGCCCGTGCCGCAGAGCGCGGTGTGAGCCTGCCGGAAGTGCCGCCCGCGGTCGGCGCCGGAATGGGGCCCGGGCGTGGCGGCCCGCAGGGCCCCGCGCGCGGGCCGGGTCGGGCCGCAGCGCAAGGCGTTGATCCGGGTGCCGGAGCAGGTGTCGGCCCTGGCCGAGGCATGGGGCCGGGGCAGGGCATGGGACCTCGTCAGGGCGCTGGTCCCGGGGATGGCAGAGGGCCGATGGGGCCGGGTCGCAGCCGCTGAACACGGACGCCGCTGATGCCGCATCCGTGGGTACGCAGCCGAGCCCTGCACGGGACGTGCGCGGCCGCCTTCGCGGCGCTTCTGCCGTGGGGTGCGCTGTATGCGGGCGATGATGACCATGAGCGCGCCCGCCAGGCCTTCGAAGCGGGCGAGGTGATGCCGCTGCGCGCCGTGCTCGAGCGGGTTGAGGGCGCTTATCCGGGCGAGATCCTTGAGGTCGAGCTCGATCGTGAGGAAGGCGTCTGGGCCTACGAGATCAAGCTGCTGCGCAAATCCGGTGATGTGCTCGAACTCGAGCTCGATGCGCGTGATGGGCGGGTCTTGGGGGTACGTGGACGCGACGTGCGCCCGGGTGACAGAAACCGGAACGACGACTGATGCGCATCCTGGTCGTCGAAGACGAACCCACGTTGGCCGTGCAGCTCTCCACCGCGCTGGTGTTGGCTGGCTATGCGGTCGACAGGGCGGCTGACGGACGCGAAGCGGCCTACATGGGCGAGGCCGAGCACTACGACGCCATCGTCCTCGATCTGGGACTGCCTGTGATCGACGGGCTCACGGTGCTCAAGCGCTGGCGCGCGGAAGGGCGCACGATGCCCGTGCTGATCCTCACCGCTCGTGGTGACTGGGCCGAGAAGGTGGCGGGCATCGATGCCGGTGCGGACGATTACCTTACCAAGCCCTTTCACATGGAAGAGTTGCTTGCCCGTATCCGCGCGCTGATCCGTCGTGCGGTGGGTCAGGCGAGCGCCGAGATCCGGTGCGGCCCCCTGGTGCTCGATACGCGCAGCGGACGTGTCGCCGTCGAGGGCCAGCCCTTGAGCCTGACCAGCCACGAATTCCGCGTGCTCGCCTATTTGATGCACCACGCGGGTGAGGTCGTCTCGCGCACCGAGCTCACCGAGCACATCTACGCGCAGGATTACGACCGCGATTCCAATACGATAGAGGTGTTCGTGGCCCGCCTTCGCAAGAAGCTGCCGCTCGGCCTGATCGAGACCGTGCGCGGGCTTGGCTATCGCATCGCGGTGCCGGAGTGAGGGGCGTGTCGTCCGCGGCAGCTGGCTCTCTGCGTTTGCGCCTGCTTGCAGGCACGCTGGTGTGGGTGTTGCTCACCGTCGTCGTGGCAGGCTGGGCATTGGGGCGGCTGTTCGATGAGCATGTCGACCGCCAGTTTCGGGTTGAGTTGCGCATGCACCTGGCACAGCTTGCTGCGCAGCTCATGATCGACGCCGAAGGGCGCCCGGCGTTGCGGACCCCGCTCAGCGACCCGCGCTTCGTGCGTCCCTCTTCCGGCCTGTACTGGCAGGTGGATGTGCTAGTGCCCGAGTCACGGCAGGCTGTGCTGCGTTCGCGGTCGTTGTGGGACGTCGTCCTTTCCGTACCGCAGGACCTGCCTGCCGCAGGGGTGTTTCATTCGCACCGGATCGAGGGGCCGGATGGCGAGCCCTTGCGCTTGATCGAGCAGGTGCTGTACCCAGCGGAGCAGCCCGAGATGACGCTGCGCGTCATCGTCGCGGCAAACGCCGCCCTCGTGGAGGAACCCGTGGCGCGCTTCAATCGCCTGCTTGCGATTGCTCTCGGTGTGCTTGCGGGCGGGCTCGTGCTTGCGGCGCTGGTGCAGGTACGGGTCGGCCTGCGTCCGCTGGTGCGCCTGCGCGACGGCCTGGCCGCGGTGCGTGCAGGGCGTAGTGCGGCCCTCCAGGGCAGCTTCCCGGCCGAGGTCCAGCCCTTGGTTGAGGAGTTCAATGCCGTGCTCGCACGCAATGCCGAGGTGGTCGAGCGCGCCCGCACCCAGGCCGGCAACCTCGCCCATGCGGTCAGGACGCCACTCACGGTGCTCGCCAACGCCGCCACGTCATCGGCGCATGAGCGCGGTGATACGGCGCTCGCGCGCCTGGTGGCCGAACAGGTCGCGCTGGCCCGCACCCAGGTCGACCACCACCTCGCGCGTGCGCGCGCCGCGGCTGCGGTCGGGGCCACCGGCCAGCGCACGCCCTTGCGTCCGGTACTCGAAGGTCTGTTGCGCCTGATGGCGAAGGTCCATGCCGAGCGGGGCCTGGAGATAGGGCTTTCCCGCTGCGATGCGTCACTCGCCTTCCGCGGTGAGGCCCAGGACCTGCAGGAGATGCTCGGCAACCTCATCGACAACGCCTCCAAGTGGGCAGCACACCGGGTCGAGATCAGCGCGGATGAGGACCGGGGGCAGTTGCGGATATGCATCGATGACGACGGCCCGGGTCTGGCCGAAGCGGTCCGTGAGGCCGTGTTCGCGCGTGGCGTGCGAGCCGATGAGCACATCCCCGGCTTCGGCCTGGGGCTTTCGATCGTGCGTGACCTCGCTCAACTCTACGGGGGCGAGGTTCATCTGGAGCGCTCGCCGGCGGGTGGGGCGCGTGCGGTGCTGCACCTTCCCACCCCGATGTGACACAGGAGTGTCGAGGCCACTTGCATACCGGCTCCAAAAGTGAGTAAATGCTCACTCACTACGAACCCGATGCCGAGTACCGCCCATGAGCTCCCGACACCTTCCTGCAGACGAGCGCCGTAGCATGACGGTCGAAACCGTGATTGAGCTCGCCGCGGAACAGAACCCCAGCGAGATCACCACCGCCGCGATCGCCGAGCGCATGCAGCTCACCCAGGGCGCCCTGTTCCGCCACTTCCCCACCAAGGAGGCGCTGTGGACCTCGGTGATGGAATGGGTGGCCGATCGGCTGATGGCGCGTATCGAACGTGCTGTCGAGCAGGCGCCCGGCCCGCTTGCGGCGCTGCGTGCGATGTTCCTCGCCCATGTCGGCTTCGTGATTGAGCACCCGGGTGTGCCGCGCATGATGTTCGGCGAATTGCAGCGTGCCCAGGCGAGTGCGCCCAAGCGCATGGCGCAGGCCTTGATCCGGCGCTACGGTGAGCGTGTGCGCGCACTGCTTGAGGCGGGACAGCAGGCGGGCGAGGTGGCGCACGGTATCGACCTCGATGCGGCTGCCACGCTCTTCGTGGGCACCATCCAGGGGCTGGTGATGCAGTCGCTGCTCGCCGATGACCATGGGCACATCGACCGCCAGGCGCCGGCGGTGCTCGAACTCTATCTGCGCGCCATCCGGAGCGGATCATGAAGAACTGGTTCTCCAGCCACGCCCGCTTGCTCGGGCTGCTCGCGGTGCTGGTGCCGCTGATCGCGCTGCTGGCCTTCGTGGCGCTGCGCGCGGGGCCGCTCGCCGCGGTGCCGGTCACGGTGGCGAAAGTGGATGCGCAGCCCCTGGCGCCGGCCCTGTTCGGCATCGGTACGGTGGAGGCGCGCTTCACGCACCGCATCGGGCCGACCTTCGCGGGCCGCCTGCGCACGGTGGCGGTGCAGCCCGGTGATATGGTCAGCGCCGGACAGGTGCTGGGCGAGATGGACCCGGTTGATCTGGACGAGCGCCTGCTTGCCCAGGAGGCGGCGCTGCGCCGGGCGCAGGCCGGGGTGTTGAGCGCCGAAGCGCAGTTGCGCGAGGCGGCGGCACGCAAGACCTTCGCCGAAGCGCAGGCGACCCGCTATGCGCGGCTGCTCGAGTCGAGCAGCGTCAGCCGCGAGGCTGCGGCGGCCAAGCGCCAGGAGGCGGATGCCACCCGTGCCGGCCATCAGGCGGCGCAGGCCGGGCTGGATGCAGCCAAGCACGAGCTCGACCGCCTGCGTGCCGAGCGCGATGCGCTGCGCACGCAGCGCGCCAATTTGCGCCTGCTCGCGCCGGTTGCCGGTCTCGTGGTGCGTCGCGAGGCGGACCCAGGTACCACCGTGGTTGCAGGCCAGGCGGTGGTGGAAGTGGTGGAGCCCGATCAGGTGTGGATCAGTGCGCGTTTCGACCAGCAACGCGCGAGCGGCCTCGCCGCCACGCTGCCGGCGAGCATCGTGCTGCGCTCGCGTGCCGATGAAGCATTGCCGGGCACGGTCGCTCGTGTCGAGCCGATGGCCGATGCGGTGACCGAAGAGGTGCTCGCCCGCATCGGCTTCGAGCGTCTTCCCACGCCGTTGCCGCCGCTGGGCGAGCTCGCCGAACTTACCGTGTCGCTGCCGCCGCTCCCCGAGCGCCCGGTCGTGTCGAACGCGTCGGTGCATCGCGTGGACGGCAGGCTGGGGGTGTGGACGGTGAATGATGCGGGGGTGCTGCAGTTCGCGCCCGTTCGCCTCGGCCGCAGCGATCTCGATGGCCGGGTACAGGTGCTCGAGGGCTTGTCGGGCGGTGAGCGTGTGGTGGTCTACAGCCAGAAGGCGCTTGCTGCAGGCACACGCATCGAGGTTGTCGAACGCATTCCGGGGCTCGCGTCATGATCAGCCTCGCCGGACGCGACATCCTGCAGGGCTGGGGCAAGTTCGTGTTCACCGGCATCGGCCTGGGCCTGCTCATCGGCGTCACCTTGACCATGGCCGGTGTCTATCGCGGCATGGTCGACGACGCCCGGGTGCTGCTCGACAACAGCGGGGCGGATCTCTGGGTGGTACAGCAGGACACGCTCGGCCCCTATGCCGAATCTTCCAGCGTGCAGGACGACGTCTGGCGCAGCATCGCCGCCATGGAAGGGGTGGCGCGGGTGGCCAACATCACCTACCTCACCATGCAGGTGCGGCTGACCGGGCCGAGTGCGCGCGACGTGCGCGCCATGGTGGTGGGCGTCACCCCCGACGGCCCCGGCCATCCGGGGCAGCCGGTGCATCTGGTTGCAGGGCGTCATATCACGCGCAGCCATTACGAGGCGGTGGCCGATGTCGCGACCGGTTTCGCGCTCGGCGACACCATCCGTATCCGCCGCAACGACTACACGGTGGTGGGGCTCACCCGGCGCATGGTGTCCTCGGGGGGCGACCCGATGGTCTTCATTCCGCTCAAGGACGCGCAGGAGGCGCAATTCCTCAAGGACAATGACGCCATCGTGCGCCAGCGGGCGCGCACCGAACAGAATCCGGCGCTCAACCGCCCAGGCGTGCCCGGCCTGCTCGACGCGGTGATCGACTCGCAAAGCACGAATCCCTACGTGAACGCAGTGCTGGTGCAGTTGGCGCCCGGCCACTTGCCCGAGCGCGTTGCCGAGCCGATCCGGCGCTGGCAGCGGCTTACGGTCTATACGCGGGCGCAGATGGAAGAGATCCTCATCGCGAAGCTGATCGCAACCTCGGCGCGTCAGATCGCGATGTTCCTCGTGATCCTGGCGGTCGTCAGCGCGGCGATCGTGGCCTTCATCATCTACACGCTCACGCTCGGCAAGATCCGCGAGATCGCGGTGCTCAAGCTCATCGGCACGCGCAATCGCACGATTGCCGCCATGATCCTGCAGCAGGCCGTGGGCTTGGGCCTGATCGGTTTCGTGGTCGGCAAGATCGCGGCGACCTTCTGGGCACCGGCGTTTCCCAAGCATGTGCTGCTCGAGACCGGCGACACGGTGCGCGCGCTGGTCGCGGTGGTGGTGATCTGCGTGCTCGCCAGCGTGCTTGCGATCCGGGCCGCATTGCGGGTGGATCCGGCCGAGGCGATCGGAGGCTGACATGAAACAGGATATCCAGGCCGCGCGGGGGATCCGCATCGAAGGCTTGCGAAAGCGCTACGGCAGCGGCGACACTGCGGTGGATGCACTCCGGCAGGTCGACATGGCGGTCGCGCCCGGTGAGGTGGTCGGCCTGATCGGGCCGTCGGGGTCCGGCAAGAGCACCCTGCTCAAATGCCTGGGTGCGGTGATCGAGCCCACGGCGGGACGCATGACGCTGGGCGAGGAGACGATCTACGACGACGGCTGGAAGATCGGCGATCTGCGCGCGCTGCGCCGCGATCGCATCGGCTTCGTGTTCCAGGCGCCGTACCTGATCCCCTTCCTCGACGTAACCGACAACGTTGCCCTGCTGCCGATGTTGGCCGGGCGGCCGAACGCCGAGGCACGGCGGCGTGCGGTGGAGCTGCTCGAGGCGCTGGACGTCGGCCATCGCGCTCGCGCCATGCCCTCGCAACTCTCCGGAGGGGAGCAACAGCGCGTAGCGATTGCCCGCGCCCTGGTGAGCCGCCCGCCGGTGATCCTGGCCGACGAGCCGACCGCGCCGCTCGATAGCGAACGCGCCTTGAGCGTGATCCGCATCCTCAACCGCATGGCGCGCGAGTACGACACCGCCATCGTCGTCGTCACCCACGACGAGAAGATCATCCCCACCTTCCGCCGCATCTATCACATCCGGGACGGGCGCACGCACGAGGAGACGGGCGAGGGACGGTCGGTCGAGTGATGGTTCGTTTGCGCGTGACGACGCTTGTGGCGGCTCGTGGACGACGCTGTGCGCTAGATGTAGGTGGCTGGTCGCTTGGGCGCGTGGCGCATGTGCAGTGAGAGGCCGAGGGCCGCCATGTGATGTGAATTGCGCCCCAGAATGGTCTTGGACAGCGGGAGGAACTCGTTCTCCTCCAGTTCCGCGTGGGCCTTGTAGCGTGCGACCAGGCGTTCCACCTCGGCGATCTCCAGGCGGCTGTCCTGACCCTTGGCGACACGCTTGAGCTCCGGCTCGAGGCGTTTCCAGCTCGCTTCCAGCTCGCGGTGCTCGTCGGTGAGGCGCTTTGCGAGCGCCTTCACCTGATCGTATTCCGCGCCCTTTTCGGCGCTTGCCAGCACGGCCGGGAACAGTTCGCGCTCCTCGTCCTGGTGGTGCTCGAAGATGGCTTCGCGAAAGAACTCCAGTGCCCTGGCTGCGATCTCGCGTGCGCGCGATGCGGCATCGAGCAGTGCGGGCAGTTCGCCCAGCATGTCCAGTTTCTTGAGAATTCCGGAATGGCATTCGGCGAATTCGTTGATCGGTTGCTTGTTTGCAGCGTCGGACGGGGTGGTCATGTGGGTCTCCCCAGAGTTCGTCGGGTCGTGGTGGCCAGCCGTGCCTGGCCGGTCAGTTGCGCGTCATCAGGTTCGGCAGCCAGGTCGAGATCTCCGGCACGGCCGCGATCAGCACCAGAACCAGCAGCACGACCAGAAGGAAGGGGGCGGTCGCCTTGAACAAGGGACCCATGCGGATGTCGGCCTGCACCATGGCGATGTAAAGGCCGGGGCCGACCGGGGGCGTCACGAGACCGATCACCGTGGCCACCGTGCACACCACACCGAAATGGATGGGGTCGATACCCAGGCTGGTCACCACCGGCATCAGCAAGGGGACGACCACGATCAGCACGCTGATGCTCTCGAGGAACATGCCGAGCAGCATCATCAGCGCAATCACCAGCAGCAGGAACACGAAGGGTGAATCGGTCAGGCCCTGCATGAATTCGACGACCATGTCCGGCACGCCCTGGAAGGCGAGTACCCAGCTTAGTACCGAAGCTGCGGCGATCAGGCCGGTGATGGTTGCGGTGTTGACGCCGACGTCGAGCAGGATCTTGCCGAGGTCCCCCACCTTGATCTCGCGGTAGAACAGGCCAAGGGTGAGTGCCATGACAGCAGCCACCGCACCGGATTCTGTCGGTGTCATCACGCCGGCCATGATGCCGCCGATCACCACCAGCGGAATCAGTCCTGGTACCAGACCCTCGACGAGGATCCGTATCGAGGCCGCCCTTCCGCTGCGTTCGCCAGCAGGCAGGCCGGGCCCGAAGAAGCCGAACATCAGGATGACGAATGCAAGCCCTGCGATCAGGAGCATGCCGGGCACGATTCCGGCGATGAACAGCGGCGCGATCGGCTGCACCGCAACCACACCGTAGATGATCATCAGCATGGAGGGCGGGATGATGGGACCGAGCAGGCCCGCCGAAACGGTGACGGCGCCGGAGAATGCGCGGTCGTAGCCCAGGCGTTCCATCGCCGGGATCATGACCTTGCTCATCACGCCGATCTGGGCGACTGCGGAGCCGAGAATCGATGCGGCCATGGCGTTCGTGAACAGGTTGGCGTACGCCAGGCCGCCCTTGAGGCGCCCGACCAGCACTTCGGCTACGGCGATCAGGCGCTGGGTAAGACCGGCCCTGTTCATGATCTCGCCCACGAGCAGGAAGAGCGGGATGGCGAGCAGGCTGTTGATCTCGAGCGCGCCATAGAGCTGGATCGGGATCGAATCGAACAGCACGGCAAGGTCGCTGGTCGCCATGAAGACCACCGCCGAGATCAGGATCGTGCCGACGATGGGCACGCCTGCGAAAAGCAGGATGAAGAAGACGATCAGGGTGGTCATCTGGCGGCTCCGGTGAAGGCTGCACGCGTCTCACGCAGGACTGCGGCGAACTGATGCAAGGTCATCGTTGCCATCGCGGCAGGTAGCACGGAATAGTTGTACCAGCGCGGCAGCTGGGTTGTGGCGCCCAACTCCATGCGCACGTCCGGGCGGCTCACCCACTCCACGCCTAGCCAGCACAGGAATGCGAACAGGCCCAGCATCACCACGCCGGCGAGCGCAAGCAGCAGGTGGCGCATGCGCTCGGGCAGGGCCTGCGGCAGAAAGTCGATGGAAACGAGCTGGCTGTGATGCACGAGCAGCGAGAGGCCGAACAGCGTCGCGAACACGAGCAGCTGGACCGAGATTTCCTCGGCCCAGAACAGCGGGGCGCTGAGGAAATAGCGCATGAACACCTGCGTGGTCATGACGCAGGCGATTCCGCCGGTGAGCGCGATCACAAGCCAGCGCTCGATCGTGGCCAGGCTGCGGTCGATTTTCTGTATCTGGGCATACATCGCGAGAACTCCCGAGGGGGTGCGATCGTGCGGAGCGTGCCCGGCGGGCCCGCTCCGCACCGTACATCACGGATCTGGCGCGCGTGCGTCAGGCAGTGCGGTCAGAGGCCCTTCGCCTGCCCGTAGAAGTCGGCAATGAGCGGGTTTCTGGCGATGTACTGCGCGCGGACCTTCTCTGCCACGGCCTGGAAGGAGCCGATGTCCGCCTCGATGATCATCGCACCATCCGCCTTGGCCTTCGCGAGATTGCTCTCGTCAGCATCGATTGCGGTCTGGTAGCCCCATTGCTCGGCGTCGGCCACGACCTTGAGGATGAGATCGCGATCCGCCTGGCTGCGACTGTCCCACCACTTCTTGGATACCACGATCACCGACGGGAAGGCCATGTGGCGGGTCAGGGTCAGGTTGGGCGCCTGCTGATGGAACTTGAGGCCGACGAGGGCATCGAGGTCGATATCCACGGCATCGAGCAGCTTGGTCGTCAGCGATGGCGCGACTTCGGACAGCGGCAGGGCGGTGGGGGCCGCGCCGTTTGCGTTCCACCAGTCGTTGTACACCGGGCTCGGGAAGGAGCGGATCTTCTTGTTGGCGAGATCTGCGGCGGAGGCGACCGGCTGGAGCGAGAGCACGTGGCGCATGCCGGCGAACGCATAGCCCAGACCGACCAGCCCGTGTGCCTCGAGGCGCTTGAGCATCTCCTTCGCTGCAGGCGTGTTCGCGGCGCGGGTGGCGTGGGCAACGTCCTGGAACACATAGGGCAGCGACCAGGCGAGGAAGGACTCTTCGCGGTTGGATAGCCCGCCGACGGTGAAGATGCCGAACTGCTGCGCGCCTGCCTGCATCAGGTTGATCATCTGCGCTTCGTTGCCGAGCTTCTGCAGCGGACTGACCGCGAGCTTCATCTTGCGGCCCGTGGCAGCGGCGAGATCGGCCGAAATCTTCTCGCCCACCTGGTGCCAGACGTGGGTCGGCGGGGTGATGTGGCCGAGCTTGAGCGATTGAGCATGGGCGCCGACGGCGGCGACCGACAGCACGAGGCCGGTGATCAGGCCGCGGGTGAGTTTCTTGCACTGGGATTTCATTGGGTGTCTCCTCGGGGGGCTGTATATGTGTTCTGAATCCGTCCGGATGGCCGATTCACTTCGCATCCGGTTGTGCGGCGGGGGTCGCGCGGCGGAACGCATCGAGCTCGCTGCATGCGCGGTCGATCGCGACGATGTTCGGGTATGCGCTCAGATCGACGTTGAAGCGGCGGGCGCTTTCAATCTGGGGGATCAGATACACGTCTGCGATCGTGGGCACATTGCCGAAGCAGAAGTCGCCGCGCTTGTCGTCGGCCGACAGCATCGCCTCCAGCGCGTCGAAGCCGGCCCGGATCCAGGTATTGCACCATGCGAGCACGGCCGCTTCGTCGCAGTGCAGCGTCTTGCGCAGGTACTCCAGGATGCGGCGGTTGTTGATCGGGTGGATGTCGCAACCCACGATCGCAGCCAGCGCGCGCACGCGCGCACGGTCCTCGGTGTTCGCCGGCAGCAGCGCCGGGTCCGGATAGCGCTCCTCGAGCCACTCGATGATCGCCGGAGTCTGGGTCAGGATCATCTCGCCGTCGGTGAGCGCAGGCACAAGAGCCTGCGGGTTCAGCGCCCGGAAGGCCGTGCCGAGGTGCTCCTCGGTGCGGAGGTCGACTGGCACGTAGGCGTAGTCGATGCCCTTCAGGTTCAATGCGATGCGCAGCCGGTGCGAGGTGCCGCTGCGGAAGAAATTGTGCAGTTCCATGGGGCGGCTCAATCCTTGCTCAGGCAGTTGGTGACGTTCCACCCGTACAGCCATTCCATGGCATCGTAGAAGCGCTCCTGGCTACGGCCCTTCCACAGGTCGTTGCGCACCAGGCGCTCGACACCCTTGGCGTGATACAGGCGGCCCATCTCGCGCGACGACAGAACGATGCGTGCGGTACGGGCAATGCGCGAGCGCTGGTAGAGGTCGAAAGCCTTCTCGAAGTCGTTGTCATGCATCCGGAGCGCTTCGCCGAGTGTCACCGCGTCCTCCAGCGCCATGCAGGCGCCCTGCGCCATGTACTGTGTGGTCGGGTGTGCCGCGTCGCCCAGCAGCGTGACCCGGCCGAAAGTCCATTGGCTGATCGGTTCGCGGTCGGCGGTCGCCCAGCGCTTCCAGGTCTTGGGCAGGTCGATCAACTGGCGGGCCTTGGCACAGATGCCCTGGAAGTAGCTCTGCACTTCCTCGCGGCTGCCTTCGGTGACGCCCCATTCCTCCTGCTGGCGGCTGTGGAAGGTCACCACGACGTTGTATTGCTCGCCGCCGCGCAGCGGGTAGTGCACGAGGTGGCAGTTCGGCCCGGCCCACAGGCTCGCCGCGTTCCACTGCAGATCCGCCGGGAAGTCCTGCCTGTCGACCACGGCGCGGTAGACCACGTGGCCGGTCACGCGTGCCGGGTCATTCACATACTGCGCGCGAACCACCGACTTCACCCCGTCGGCTCCGATCAGCGCGATGCCGCGGAATATGTTGCCGTGCTGGTCGTGCACCGTGACGCTGCTGGCATCTTGTTCGATGCGTTCGACGCGGGTCGAGGTGCGGAACTCGACGCGCCCGGTTTCCTGCGCGCCCTCGAGCAGGGACAGGTGCACGTCGACCCGGTGGATGACTGCATAAGGGTTGCCGAAGCGCTTGCGAAAGGCCTCGCCGGTGGCGATACGGCCGATCAGCTTTTCGTCGAGCGCATCATGCATCACCATTTCGTCGGTATACACGGCGCGGCCGCGCGCCTTCTCGCCGACGCCGAGTGCGTCGAAGGCGTGAAAGGCATTGGGCCCCAACTGGATGCCAGCGCCGATTTCGCCGATCTCGTCGGCCTGCTCCAGAACTAGAACGTTGAATCCCTGGCGCACCAGTGCGAGCGCGGCAGCCAAGCCGCCAATGCCGCCGCCGGCGACGATTACGGGTAGTTTTTCAGTCATGAATGTCTCCTCCTGCTCGATGGGTGGCGGCGGAGCGTTTGCTGCCCCGCCACGCGGGCCTTATTCGGCGGCGCCGATCGTCAGTTCGATGTCGCCGACCCTGTCGACATGGCCGGTGATGCGGTCGCCACTCTTGACTGCGCCCACGCCTTCTGGCGTGCCGGTGAAGATCAGGTCGCCGGGCTCGAGGTGGTAGAACTTCGACAGGTCGGCGATCAGTTCGGGGATGCTCCAGATCAGCTGTGACAGGTCGGCGGACTGCCGGGTCTCTCCATTCACCTGCAGGTGGATCGTGCCGGTGTCGAGGATGCCCAGGTCGCCGATCGGCACGATCTCCGTGCATACGGCGGAGAGCTCGAAGTCCTTGCCCAGATCCCAGGGGCGGCCCTGTTCGCGGGCGATCAGCTGCAGGTCGCGGCGGGTCATGTCGAGGCCGGCGGCGTAACCGTAGATCAGGCGCTCAGCGTCGGCTTTGGCGACGCGGAAGCCCGGTGCGCCGATGGCAACGACCAGTTCCATCTCGTAGTGGTAATTTGAGGTTCCGGTCGGGTAGGGCACGGTGGCGCCGGATTCGACCAGGGTCGAAGCGGCCTTGGTGAAGTAGAACGGCTGTGCGGTGGATTTGTCGACCGGACGGCCCATCTCGACGGCGTGCGCGTGGTAGTTGCGGCCGACGCAGAAGATGCGCTTGACCGGATACCGTGGCTCGATGCCGCGTACCGGCAGGGAGTAGATGGGGGCGGGCGGGAAGAGGTATTGATTGTCGGACATCGTTTGTTCTCTGGGTCTGTTGGGGTCGGGGGTCAGGCGCGAACTTCGTAGACGCCGAGCTTCTTGTGCAGCGGGCTTTCGTCGGCGATGAAGATGAAGGCGGGTTCGGACGGGGACGGATTCTTCAGGGTGACCGGCACATAGCCCGGCGTGCAGCAGGTGTCCGCGGGGGCAAGGGAGAATGTCTTGTCGTCCGCACAGACTTCGGCGCCTCCCTCGATGACATGGAACACCATCGCAGGCGACCGCGCCGGGAGCGGCAGGGTTTCGCCCGGGCGCAGCATCAGGGCCGAGAAACCGAGGATGTTCTGGCAGTCGTTGCCACTCTCGGGATTGACGTATGCGACCTGGACTGCCTCCACGTCGGGCTGCGCTTCGGCAAGGTTCAGCAGCGCGCTGCGGGCGTCGGCCCACGGGTAACGCAGCATTGGGTAGGTGCGGGCGCTACCGCGGGTAAACACGGGCGACGGCACGACGCCGCCACGAGCGTAGTTGCGCTCCAGGCGCGTGCCCGTGACGGCCTGTTCCTGGCCTTCGGTTGCGTAGGAGGTTTCCGTGTAATACACCAGCGGCAGATCGAGCACGTCGAGCCATACGACCGGATCCTCACCGTCATGGCCGTGTTCGTGCCACAGGCCGGTCGGGGTCAGGATCAGGTCGCCGCGGTGCATCGGGCACTTCTCGCCGTCGACCGTGGTGTAGGCACCTTCCCCTTCGACGATCATGCGCACTGCGTTCGGGGTGTGCTTGTGCGCAGGCGCCCACTCGCCGGGCAGCAGCAATTGCATGCCGAGATAGATCGCGGCGCTGGCCTGCATCTTTTCGAGGCCGTGACCGGGGTTGGAGAGCACCAGCACGCGGCGCTCGGCTTTCTCGATCGGCGTGAGCTCGCCAGCCTGGATCAGCAGCGGGCGCAGCGCCGCGTACGACCATTTGACGGCCTGCGTGCGCCGTGCGGGCGTGCCCGGAGGGAGCACCGAACGCAGGCTGGGCCACAAGGGCACAAGATTCTGCGCTTCGAGAGACTCGCGGTAGGCGAGCGGTAGATCATCGAGACGACCGAGTTCCTGCATTTCTGACTCCTCCGTTCTGGACTCGTCGCCCCTCGATCAAAGCTTTTGCGTTAGATCAAAGCAAGTGACGACGTGTTGTGGTGAGAGCCAATTTATAGGGCGATAAATATTGCGTCTACGCAGGCCGGAGAATAGAGTTAATTCGGATTTCGAATAGAGGTGTGCCGATGGGCAATCCCGACCAGCGTCTGCTGCAGATCTTCGATGCGGTCTACAAGACCTGCAGCGTGAGTCGTGCGGCCGAACTGCTCGAGATCGGCCAACCTGCGGTCAGCGTGGCGTTGGGCAAGTTGCGCGAGCATTTTTCGGATCCCCTGTTCGTGCGGACCTCTGGAGGCATGGCGCCGACGCCCCTGGCGGAGGAGCTGGTTCAGCCGATCCGTCATGCACTCGATGCGCTCGAGGGCGCGTTCGGGCGCCGCAGCGTGTTTGACCCTGCGACTTCAGCGCGGCGCTTTCGCATCTGCATGACCGACATCACGCACCTCGTCCTGCTGCCGAGGCTGTGGGGGGCGCTACGCGCGGCTGCGCCAGGGGTCAGTATCGATATCGCCTCGCTGGACGACAGCGCGGGCCGCCAGCTGGAGTCGGGGGAGGCCGATCTGGCAGTGGGCTTCATCCCCGGTCTTGAGGCGGGCTTCTACCAGCAGGCGCTGTTCCGTCAGCACTACGTCTGCCTGGCCAGCGCGGATCACCCACGCATCCGGGGCGGACTCACGCTGGCGCAGTTCGAGGCGGAGGGGCATGCCGCCTTCCGTGCAACCGGAACTGGGCATCAGATCATCGAGCAGGAGATCGCCCGTCAGGGTATCAAGCGGCGCATCGTGCTCGACATCCCCAACTTTCTCGGTGCCGCATTCGTGGTGGAGCGCACCGACCTTCTGATGACGGTGCCGCGCCGCTTGGGCGAATTGTTGCGCGGGCGGGGTGATTTCAGCATCCTGCCGGTACCCTTTACGCTGCCGGAGTACACGGTGAAGCAGCACTGGCACGAGCGCTTTCACCACGACCCAGGCAACCGTTGGCTTAGAGGCCTGATTGCCAGCCTGATGTCCGAAGCCGGCGGCCAGGTATCACCGGCCGCTTGAGCGGCGGCGCCTTCAGTCCTTCCAGACCTGCAGCCCCAGCAGCTGCTTCGTTGCCGCCTCGGCCCAGCCACGGTTGGCGGTGGGGCTGGCAGGGCTGGGGTGCAGCACGCGGCCGAACTTCAGTCCGGGCAGGTCCGCGAGCGCTTCGGTGGCACGCTTTTCTGCCCAGTTGCCGATGCCGATCACCCACTCGGGCTGCAGGGCCCCGATCAGGGTACGCAGGTGGGTGTCGCAGGCGGCAAGCAAGGGGCGCTGCTCGGCGACCGGCAGCTTGTCGGGGGTGAGGTTGCGGCCATCCTCGAAGAACACCAGCGGACAGTAGTTGGCCACGAAATGCTCTGCGAAGAAGGCTTCGGGAGTGCCGAAGCGGGCGCGGAACAGGCCCCACAGGCGCTGGCCGCTGACCTCGGAGCGGGCGCAGGCGAAGCCTTCCACGGGGCGCTTCGGGTTGGTGATGCGCGGCTGCCCGACTGGACCCTCGAGCCCCAGCCAGTCGCGTGCGCTGGCGATCTCGCCGAAGGGGACGCCGATCTGCGCCATGCCGAAGGGGCCGGGGTTCATGCCGATGAAGACCACCCGCTTGTGCCCCGCACCGTAGCGTTCCAGATAGCGGCGGTGCACGTTCCAGGCGTAGTCGAGCGGGTTGTAGACGTGGGTGACGGGAGGCGCAAAGGGCAGTGCATCGACTGCATCGGAGAGTGTGCGGGCGGCGTCGATCAGGGTTTGTGTGGTCATCGGTCAGAACAGCAGCTTGAAGAGGTAGAGCGCCGCCATGCCGGCAGCGATGGTGGCCAGCACGCTGCGTGTGCGCCAGGCCACCAGCACCGCGACCAGCGCGGCCCAGGGGCGTGGCGTGTCGAAGGCGAACACCACTTCCCCGCCGGCGACGAAGAGCCCGCTCGCGGTCAGTGCGGCGAAGCTCGCCGGTGCGATGTGGCGACACAGCGCATGCAGCCATCCGGGCAGGCTGCGGCTGGCAAAGAGGCCGATCATTGCGTAGCGGTACAGGTAGGTCAGCACCCCGACCAGCACCAGCAGCAGAACGAGGCTTGTCGTGCTCATCATGCGCGCTCCAGGCGGTGCACGGTCCACGCGCCTGCGGCCAGGCCGAGCAGGATCGCTGCGACCAGGCCGAGCTTGTAGGGCAGGGCGGCGAAGACCAGCGCACCGAGCCCCGCGGCCAGTGCTGCGGCCTGGCCCGCACGCTCGCGCAAGAGCAGGGTTAGCAACGCGATGAAGGTCAGCGGGACGGCGAAATCCAGCTCCCACTCGGGTGGGATGGTGGCGCCGAACAGCAGGCCGACCGCGGTGGACAACTGCCAGCCTGCCCACAGCGTGAAGCCGGCGCCGAGAAAGTACCAGTGGCGCAGGTCTTCGGCAGGCGCTCGAGCCCCGATGGCCGCATCGCTGGCGCTGCATGCCGTGCTTGCCGCGGATGGGGGCGCTTCGTCAGGGTTTCCGGCCTGGGCGGCAGCGGGCTCCGGCCCGCGCCGCTGGTAGCGCAGCACCGCCACCGCGTAGGCCTCGTCGGTCAGCACGTAGGCCAGCAGCAGTCGCCAGCGTCGCGGCAGGTGGCTCACGTACTCGGCCATCGAGGCGCTGTAGAGCACGTGGCGCAGGTTGAGCAGGCCCGAAGTCAGTGCGATCGGCATGAAGCCGGCCCCGGCAGCGAGCATCTGTACGATCACCAGTTGCGCCGCGCCGGCAAAGACGATGGCCGAGGCGAGCTGTGCCAGCCAGGCGGGCACACCCGCGGCGAGCGCGGCGATGCCGTAGATCATGCCGAAGGGTGCGACGCCGAGCAGCAGCGGTGATTCGTCGCGACAGCCGGCGAGGAACTCCGTCAGTCTTGGACTATTGCGCATCGGTCAACGCGCCCGTCCTGTCTGGCCGACGCCCGCTGAGCGAGCGTGCGGCGTGCGCGCCCTCCCGGCGATGGCGGGCAGGCGTGCGTGCCTCATGTCTGGGTACGCTCCCCGTTCCACGGCGCGACCTTGAGCAGCAGCACCATGCCCGGCACCGCGAGCACGAAGCACAGCCAGAAGAAGTTGGTCCATCCCAGCGCCTCTACCAGCCAGCCCGCGGTTGCGTTGATGAAGGTGCGCGGCACCGCCATCAGGCTGGTGAACAGCGCGAGCTGGGTAGCGGTGTAGGCCGGGTGGGTGGTGCGCGCCATGAAGGCGACGAAGGCGGTGGTGCCCAGTCCTGCACCCACTGCTTCGCCGGCGATCACGGTAGCGAGCACCACGAGCCGTGCCGGAGTCGAATCCCCCGGGCCCAGCCAGGCCATCCACACGAAGCCGAGGATGGTGACGAACTGCACCACACCAAAGATCCACAGCGCGCGGTTGATGCCGAGCTTGAGCATCCAGATGCCGCCCAGGATGCCACCGATCACCATCGGCCACAGACCGGCGTTCTTCGCGATCACGCCGATCTCGGTCTTGCTGTAGCCCATGTCGAGGTAGAAGGGTGTGGCGAGCGCGGTGCACAGCGAGTCGCCCAGCTTGTAGAAGAACAGAAAAGCCAGCACCAGCAGCGCCGACTGCACGCCGTGGCGGCCGAAGAACTCGCGAAAGGGCTCGACCACCGCGTCGCGCAGGGTGCGCGGCGTGCCGGCATCGGCGAGCGGCTCCTTCACCAGCAGTGTCATCGCCAGGCCGGGGATCATGAACGCCGCAGTAATGAGAAAGACCTGCGCCCATGGGAGGTGGTCCGCCAGGATCAGGGACAGCGACCCCGGCACCAGCCCCGCGATCCGGTATGCATTCACATGAATCGCATTCCCCAGCCCCAGCTCGGCGTCGGGCAGGATCTCGCGGCGGAAGGCGTCGAGCGCGATGTCCTGCGTGGCCGACAGCAGCGCGATCGTCGCGGTCAGGCCCACCACCATCGGCAGGTGATCGACTGGCGACACCTGCCCCAGCCAGGCGATCGCCGCCAGCAGGCCGAGCTGCGACACGAACATCCAGCTTCGCCTTCGCCCCAGCCAGGGGAGAATGCCGTAGCGGTCGAGCAGCGGCGCCCACAGGAACTTCCAGGTGTAGGGGAACTGGATCAGCGCGAAGGCGCCGATCGCCTTCAGCGATAGGCCCTCGGTCTTGAGCCAGGCCGGCACCAGGTTGAGCAGCAGGTACAGCGGGAGGCCGGATGCGAAGCCGGTGAAGATGCAGATCAGCATCCGCCGGTTGAGCAGGGCGGCGAGCCAGGCGGGCGTCCGGGGGGCTGCGGAGGGCGAGGACAAGATGCGGGGCCGGGGCGTTGCGGAGCCGCGCATTATCGCAGATCATCGCCACCCCCTTCCGTTTACACAATTCGATACTTTGCTTGCATCCGCTGCGCTCTGCGCCAACAATGCGGGCAAAGCAAAGATCCCCCAATCGAGGAGGTTGTTTTCCATGTCCTACACCGTGACCGTGGTATTCGGCGGTGACCGCGAGTACGAGTTCGCGTTGCACGACGCCGAGGTTGCCTCGACCACCAAGGAGCAGGCGCGTAGCTGGCTCGCGAAAGAGTTCGATGAGCTCGAGTGCTCGCCTTCCAACCCGATGGGCAAGGTACTGGTGCTCGACATGATCCTCAACGTCGCCAAATACGGCGGCGAGAGTCGCTTCGAGCAGGGCGCTGAATGGGCGAAGAAATTCGCTATCGTGACTGCTGCAGCGCTCGAGCGCCCGGCCGTGCGCGTGGACGTCTCGTCCTTCGTCGTCGGCTGACGCCATGCCCGGGGGTGTCCCCCCGGGCTCGCCTGCCGGCCCGCACCCAGGCCGGTTTCAGGCTCTTCCCAGACGATACACCGCGACGCTGGCGAGGAAGTTCGGCTCGTCCAGCACCAGCTTGCCCTCGTCGAAGGCGAGGCGTTCGTGCACTGCGATGCCATTCATCTCGCACAGCGCGTCGAAGTCGGCGATGGTGAAGAAGCGCACGTTGGGGGTGTTGAACCACTGGTGGGGCAGGCTCTCCGACACCGGCATGCGGCCGTTGAGGATGCTCTGGCGGTGGCGCCAGTAGCCAAAGTTGGGAAAGCTCACCACGGCCTCGCGGCCCACGCGCAGCATCTCGTGCAGGATGCCCTGGGTGTTGTGCATGGCCTGCAGCGACAGGCTCATGATCACGTGGTCGAAGAAGCCGTCCTCCAGGCCCACCAGGCCCTTCTCGAGGTCCATCTGGATCACGTTCACGCCGTTCTTCACGCTGCCCAGCAGCTTGTCGGGGTCGTTTTCGACGCCGTAGCCCTGCACCTGGCGCACTTGCATCAGGTGGCGCAGCAGATCGCCGTCGCCGCAGCCGAGGTCGAGCACCTTTTCGCCGGGCTCGATCCACTGGGTGATCACTTCATAGTCGTAGCGGTAGGAGGTCATGTCAGTATGCGCCGAGCCGTCTCAAGCGTACTGGCGCCCCCTCGGGGGGCCGTGAACGCAGTGAGCGTGGGGGTTGTCATTCAAACCTCGATGCGGTCGAACCAGGCCGACAGCAGCTTGTGGTAGCGGGTCTCGTCGAGCAGGAAGGAGTCGTGTCCGGCCGGACAGTCGATCTCCGCGTAGCTGACGTTGCGCGTGTTGTGCAGCAGCGCGTAGACGATCTCGCGTGAGCGCTCGGGCGAGAAGCGCCAGTCGGTGGTGAAGGACACCACGAGGAAGTCCGCCGTGGCACGCGCCAGGGCGGCGGCGAGGTTGCCGCCGTACTCGAAGGCAGGGTCGAAGTAGTCGAGCGCCTTGGTGGTCAGCAGGTAGGTGTTGGCGTCGAAGTAGCCGGCGAACTTGTCGCCCTGATAGCGCAGGTAGGACTCGATCTCGAACTCGACGTCGTAGCTGTAGGTGTTGCGCCCATGACGCAGGCTGCGACCGAATTTCTCCGCCATCGAGTCGTCGGACAGATAGGTGATATGCCCCACCATGCGCGCCAGCTTGAGCCCGCGCGCCGGCACCACGCCGTGCGCGTAGTAGTGGCCGCCGTGGAACTCGGGGTCGGTGAGGATGGCCTGGCGGGCGACCTCGTTGAAGGCGATGTTCTGCGCGGTGAGTTTGGGCGCGGCGGCAATCACCGCGACGTGGCCCACGCGCTCGGGAAACTGCAGCGCCCACGACATCGCCTGCATGCCGCCAAGCGAGCCGCCCACCACCGCGGCGAAGCGCTGGATGCCGAGGCGATCAGCCAGGCGCGCCTGCGACTCCACCCAGTCTTCCACGGTCACGAAGGGGAAGTCCGCCCCCCACAGCGTGCCGGTGGTGGGGTTGATCTGGTTGGGTCCGGAGGAGCCGTAGCAGCCGCCGAGGTTGTTCACCCCGATCACGAAGAACTTGCGCGTATCCAGCGGCTTGCCCGGGCCGATCAGGTTGTCCCACCAGCCGACGTTGTGCGGCGCGTCGGCGTAGGTGCCGGCGACGTGGTGCGAGCCCGACAGCGCGTGGCAGACGAGCACCGCGTTGCTGCCATCGGCGTTGAGCGTTCCGTAGGTCTCGTAGACGAGATGGTATTTGTCCAGCGTACCCCCGCTACGCAGCGCGAGCGGCTCGGTGAACTCGGCCCGCTGCGGCGCGACGACGCCGACCGATTGGGGTGGGATCAATTTCGTCATCTGCAAACAAAAAACCCAGTCGGCTACAAACGCGGACTGGGTGCCCTCGCTTTAGCCGTATTTGTTGAGCGCCCGCAAGCTGTTGATCAAATCGGCGCTAGGTGGCAGGAAGTTAGCGCCGCGCCGGGCAAAAGTCAAACCCACGGCATGATAAGATTTTTCGCCTACGGACAGCCCCGAACGCCATGATCCAGGTCATTCTCAACGGCCAGCCCGAGACGCTGGCACCCGATTTCACCGTGCTTGCGCTGCTCGAGGCGCGTGGCCTCGTCGGCAAACGGCTCGCGGTCGAGCGTAACGGCGAGATCGTGCCCAAGGCCCGCCATGCCGACGTGAAACTCGCCGATGGCGATCGACTCGAAATCGTCGTCGCAGTCGGCGGCGGCTGAAGCCATCTCGGTGGATGCGGGTATGGTGGAAGCGGGATCGCCCGCTCCCGCCAAATCCGTTCCCGCAGGGTCGCCCCCCTGACGCACCTTCCTTCCAGACAACCCCGCACAACAGGTTCCCAACATGAACGACCCCCTGGTCATCGCCGGTAAGGCCTATAGCTCGCGCCTGCTCGTCGGCACCGGCAAGTACAAGGATTTCGCCGAGACACGCGAAGCCATCGACGCCAGCGGCGCCGAGATCGTCACTGTCGCCATCCGCCGCACCAATATTGGCCAGAACCCGGGCGAGCCCAACCTGCTCGACGTGTTGCCACCGGAGAAATTCACCATCCTGCCCAACACCGCCGGCTGCTACACCGCCGACGATGCGGTTCGCACGCTGCGCCTGGCGCGCGAACTCCTTGATGGTCACCCGCTGGTCAAGCTCGAAGTGCTCGGCGACCCCAAGAGCCTGTTCCCCAACATGCCCGAGACGCTCAAGGCCGCAGAGACTCTCGTGAAGGATGGCTTCGATGTCATGGTGTACTGCGCGGACGACCCCATCCAGGCGAAGATGCTGGAGGAGATCGGCTGCTGCGCGATCATGCCGCTGGCTTCGCTGATTGGCTCCGGCATGGGCATCCTCAACCCGTGGAACCTGCGCCTCATCATCGATAACGCCAAGGTGCCGGTGCTGGTCGATGCCGGCGTGGGCACTGCCTCGGACGCTGCGATCGCGATGGAGCTGGGCTGTGACGGCGTGCTGATGAACACTGCGATCGCCGCCGCCGGCAAGCCGGTCCTGATGGCGGGCGCGATGCGCAAGGCGGTTGAGGCCGGCCGCGAAGCCTTCCTCGCCGGGCGCATGCCGCGCAAGTTCTATTCGGCCGACCCGAGCTCGCCGACCCAGGGGCTGATCGGTTCATGACCAAGGTTCGCAACGAAGCCATGGCCGCGCCAGAGGTTCGGGAACGGGCGGGCGGAGCAGGCGTGCCGGTGTCTGCCGAAGTCAGCTCGCAGGCCGAGATCATCGGTCGCGACAGCCCTGAGCACCGCTTCTCCAGCCGCAGCATCCGCAGCTTCGTGCTGCGCCAGGGGCGCATGTCCGAGGCTCAGCAGCGTTCTCTGGATGAAGTGCTGCCCAGCGTCGGCATCGACTACCGTGTCGCGCCGCTCGACCTCGACGTCGCGTTCGGTCGCGAAGCACCGAAGATCCTCGAGATCGGTTTCGGTATGGGTGAGACCACGGCGCGGATCGCTGCTGCAATGCCCGAGAAGGACTTCCTCGGCATCGAAGTGCATACCCCCGGCGTGGGTGCGCTGTGCAAGCTGATCGCCGAGGGCAATCTGTCCAATCTGCGCATCATGCAGCACGATGCCGTCGAGGTGATGCGCGACATGGTTGCCGACGGTGCCCTGGCCGGCGTACATCTGTTCTTCCCCGACCCTTGGCGCAAGAAGCGCCACTTCAAGCGTCGCATCGTCCAGCCCGACTTCGTCGCCCTCGTCGCACAGAAACTCGCCCCGGGCGGATACTTCCACTGCGCCACCGACTGGGAGGACTACGCGCACTGGATGCTCGAAGTGATCTCCGCCGAGCCACTGCTGCAGAATACCGCTGACGGTTTTGCGCCGCGCCCGGACTACCGCCCGCTGACGAAATTCGAAAACCGCGGTCTCAGGCTCGGACACGGTGTCTGGGACCTGGTGTTCCGCCGCCGTACCGATTGACCACCGCCTGACCGACGAGGAAACCGCCGCGTGATCCGAGGCCTGTTCCGCTTCATCTACAACGTGCTGCGCATGTTTGTGCGCCTGTTCGACCTGCTCGTGCGCGGCGTCTTCTACGCATCGCTGATCTTCGGCCTCGGCGTGCTGGTGTCGCTGTTCTTCCGGCCCGCACCCGAGGTGCTGGCCGGGTCTGCGCTGGTACTGAGCCCCGTTGGCACGCTCGTCGAGCAGACCGAACTCGAGCCGCCGCTCGCGCTGTTGCGCGCAGGTGGCGCGCCCGCTGGGCATGTGCGCCTTGCCGACCTGGTCGAGGCGGTGCGTAGCGCGCGCGACGACCACCGCATCGCGGCGCTGGTGATCGAGACGGACGAGCTCATCGGTGGCGGTCTATCCAAGCTCGCCGAGCTGCGTGCCGCGATCGCCGACTTCAAGGCCTCGGGCAAGCCAGTGCTGGCGCGCGGCGAACGCTTCACCCAGTCGCAGTACTACCTCGCCTCGGTGGCTGATGAGGTGCACCTGTCACCCGACGGCTTCGTCCTGCTGCGCGGCCTGGCACGCTACGGAACCTATTTCCGCGATGCGCTCGACCGGCTCGGCGTGAAGATGCACGTCTTCCGCGTCGGCGAATACAAGTCCTTCTCCGAGCCTTTTACCCGCAACGACATGTCCGACGAAGACCGCGAGGCCACGCGCGACCTGCTCGGCGGCCTGTGGCGCATCATGCGCGACGACATCGCCGCCAGCCGCAAGCTCCCGGCCGAGGCGGTCGATGCGCACGTCAACGACATCCGCGGCGCCCTCGCCGCTGCCGGGGGGGACGCTGCGAAGGCCGCGCTCGATGCGGGCCTGGTCGACCGCTTCAGCACTCGCGACGAATGGCGTGCGCGCCTGATCGAGGCCGTGGGCAAGGCCCCGGATGGCGAAGAGCCGCGCCGCATCGACATAGACCACTATCTGGCGGTGGTCGCCGGCCAGCAGGAGGCCTCGCCCGCGAGCGTGGCGGTGATTGTCGCCCAAGGGACCATCGTCGACGGGGCCGAACCCACGGGCGTGGTCGCTGGCGACACTTTCGCCCACTTGATCCGAGCGGCGCGCGAGAACGAGCGCATCAAGGCCGTGGTGTTGCGCATCGACAGCCCGGGCGGTAGCGCGTGGGCGTCCGAGCTGATCCGCCGCGAGCTCGAGCTCACTCGCCAGGCCGGTAAGCCGGTGATCGCGTCGATGAGCTCGGTGGCGGCCTCGGGGGGCTACTGGATCGCCTCCGGCGCCGACGAGATCTGGGCTGCGCCGGCCACGGTGACCGGCTCCATTGGCATCTTCGGACTCTTCCCCGAGTTCTCCGAGCCACTGAGGCGGCTGGGCATCGGTGTCGACGGCGTGGCCACCGCCCCGCTCGCCGGGGCGCTCGATCCCCGTCGCCCGCTCGACCCTGCAGCGGCCGAGGCCATGCAGCTCAGTATCGAGCATGGCTACCGCCGCTTCCTGGACGTCGTCGCCAAGGCCCGCAACATGACGGTGGACGAGGTCGATACCGTTGCGCGCGGGCGGGTGTGGACCGGCGAGGCCGCGCTTGGCCTGGGCCTGGTGGACAAACTTGGTGGCTTGCAGGGGGCGATCGATGCTGCGGCCGCCCGCGCCGGCCTCGCCGACTATGAGGTGGTGTGGCCCGAGGCGATCGAGTCCCTCGAACAGCGCCTGCTGCGCCGGCTGCTGCGTACCGGCGAGGATCTCGGCCTGGAGTTTGCCACCCGAGGCCTGGCGACCGGTCCGCTCGCTGGGCTGGTCGGCGAGGTGCAACGCTCCACCGCCGATCTGCTGCGCTGGAACGACCCGCGTCACCTGTATCTGCACTGCCTGTGCGAGACGCCCTGATCGGGCTGCCGTGCAGGCTTCGACCACGTCCCGTTCAATCCGCGAGGAGAATGCCTTGAAACTCACCAGCCAGAGCTTCACCGACGGCGCCCGCATCCCGGGCGAATTCGCCTTCTGCATTCCTGCAGAGGAAGGTCACGTCTGCCTCGGCGGGAACCGCAACCCGCAACTGGCGTGGAGCGACGTACCCGCCGGCACGCAGTCCTTCGTGCTCATCTGCCATGACCCCGATGTTCCGAGCAAGGGCGACGACGTGAACCAGGAGGGGCGCACGGTGCCGGCCAGCCTGCCGCGGGTGGATTTCTTCCACTGGGTGGTGGTGGATCTGCCCGCCGACCTGCGCACCATCGACGCTGGCCACTTCTCCGGTGAGGTCACGCCCGGCGGCAAGCCCGGGCCGGAGACGGCGCTCGGCGCGCGCCATGGCGTCAACGACTACACCGCCTGGTTCGCCGGCGACGATGCGATGAAGGGCGACTACCACGGCTACGACGGCCCCTGCCCGCCGTGGAATGACTCGATCATCCACCACTACGTGTTCACGCTGTACGCGCTGGACGTGCCGCGTTGCGCGGTGGAAGGTCGCTTCACCGGCCAGGACGTGCGCGCCGCGATCGCCGGCCATGTGCTCGGCGAGGCGAAGCTCACCGGCACCTACACGCTCAACCCGGCGCTCGGCGCCACGTAATGTTCGATTTCCTCCAAGGGCTTGCGTTCGGGCTGCTGGTGTCGTTCATGCCCTGGTTCATGGCCGGGCTGTACGACCCGCGGCTGGTCGTGCCCGAGGAGGTGGCCTCGCGCTGGCAGGTGATCCTGCGCTACGCGGTAGCGATGCCCACGGTGGCGATGCTGTTGCTGATGACGTCCTTCTGGGGTGGCTTCGGCGCCAGCCTCGGCGGCTGGCTCGTCGGGCTGGCCGCGGTGCCGATCGAGCTGTCCGTGGAGAAGCGCTGGCGCCGCTGGCGTGCCGCGCGTGCCGGGCGTGAACGTGCCGCCGCCCGCGAACGTCAGCGCCACGAGGTCGCCAACGCGCGCCGCGAGCGCAACCTGCTGACGCTGGACCCCGACCTCGCGCCGACCGATGCCGATGTGGTGGTGCTCCAGCTGTGGGAGGTCAAGCGCGAACTCGTTGATCTGCGCCGCCCGGACCTCGCGGTGCAGGCCGATCGCCTGTTCACCCGCTACCAGCGCGCGCTCGACGTGCTCGATGACAAGTTCGACGCGCGCGAAGTGACCTACGAGCGCGCCCGCGGGCTGGTCGGCGAGGTTGGGCGCGAGGCGGCCGCCGGGCTGGGCGCAATGGTCGAGCTGGTGCACGGCAGCGCCGGCCTGGATGCCGATTTCGTCCGTGCGCGGCTCGAAGGTGAGGCCGCGCGCCTCAACCCCACCGAGCGCGAGGCGCTGCGGCGCCGGCTGGCGATCGCCGACGAGACCGAGCGCCGGCTGGGTGAGATCGCCGCTGGCAACGAAGCCGCGCTGACCGCGCTCGATGACGTCGCGGTCGCCGTCGCCCGTATCGACACCGGCCGCAGCCAGGGTGCCGCCGCCGGCAACATGGAGCAGGCGCTGCAGGAACTGCGCCGCTTCGCCGAGCGCGCCGGCCTGTACGGCCGCAAGCCGTAGAACAAGGAATGTTGCAATGAGCCTGTCACTGCCCCCGATCGAGGACATCGCGCGCGAAACGGTTCCGCCGCAGCCTGTGGAGAGGCCCGAAGACCCCGAGCTTGCGGTCACCGCCGACGCCTTCGTGCGCGATGCCCTTGCCGCCGATGAGGCCGAACTCCAGCGCCAGCGCGAGGCGGTGGACACCATGGGCGTCGAGCTGCAGCGCCAGGCGGCGTGGCGCAGCGAGATGCTGCAGGCGCCGATCCGCAAGCTTGCCCACCAGGGCGACGAAGGCGGTCCGGTGGCGCAGGCGTTGATCGCACTGCGCGACAAGATGCAGGACCTCGACCCCGCCCGCCAGCAGCTGAGCGGCGAAGGATTGTCACGCGCGCTGTCCTTCATCCCCGGCGTCGGCAAGCCGATGCAGCGCTACTTCCAGAAGTACGAGAAGGCGCAGGACGCGCTCGACGCAATCATTCGCGACCTGCAGGCCGGCGCCGACATGCTGCGCCGCGACAACCTTACCCTCGCCGACGATCAGCAGTCGCTGCGCGCCATCCTCGCGCAGCTCGAACGCCAGGTCGAACTCGGTCGCATGATCGACCGCCGCCTGGCCCGCGAGGCCGCCTCCGCCAGCCTGCCCGCGCCGCGGCGCGCCTTCGTCGAGGAGGAGCTCCTCTTTCCGCTGCGGCAGCGCATCGTCGACCTGCAGCAACAGGTGGCGGTGAGCCAGCAAGGCGTGCTCGCGCTCGAGGTCGTCATCCGCAACAACCGCGAGCTCATCCGCGGCGTGGACCGCGCCATCAACGTCACCGTGTCGGCGCTCAACGTCGCCGTCACCGTGGCGCTCGGCCTGGCCAACCAGCGCCTGGTGCTCGACCGCGTCGCCGCGCTCAACGAGACCACCTCCGCGCTCATCGCCGGCACCGCGCAGGCGTTGCGCACCCAGGGCGTGGATATCCAGAAGCGTGCGGCCTCGACCATGCTAGACATGGGCCAGCTTGAGCAGGCCTTCGCCGACGTGATCGGTGCCATTGATGACCTGTCGCGCTACCGCCAGGACGCCCTGCCCAAGCTCGATGCCCAGATCGACCGCCTCGCCGCGCTGGCCAGCCAGGGCGAGCAGGCGATCCGCCGCATGGATGATGGCAATCGCGTCGAGCCGAAGCCCTGACAACCCGCCCCAAGCCTCCTCGCATGAACACCCGATTGCCGCACACCACCAGCCAGGACGCCTGGGTCGAGGGCCTCCACGGCCGCCTTTTCGTCCGTAGCTGGACGCCGACCGAGTCCTTGCCGGGGGCGCCCATTCTGCTGCTGCACGACTCGCTGGGGAGTGTCGAGCTCTGGCGCGGGTTTCCCGCAGCGCTGTGCAAGGCCACCGGGCGCCGGGTGGTGGCCTATGACCGCTGCGGCTTCGGCCATTCCGACCCGCATCCCGGTACGCTCGCGCTCGACTTCATCGCCCGCGAGGCGGAGGGCGACTTCGCAGCCGTCATCGACCAGCTCGGCATCGCGCGTTTCATCGTCTTTGGTCACAGCGTCGGCGGTGGAATGGCGGTGAATTGCGCCGCGCGCCACGGCGCGGCCTGCGTCGCCCTGATCACCGAATCGGCCCAGGCCTTCGTCGAGGACCGTACCGTTGCCGGGCTGGAGGATGCGCGCGCCCTGTTCAGCGACCCGGGCCAGGTTGAGCGTCTCAAGCGCTACCACGGGGACAAGGCGCGCTGGGTGCTCGACGCCTGGATCGAATCGTGGCTGCACCCGGACTTCGCGGCCTGGTCGCTGCGCGCCGTGCTGCCGCAGGTTACCTGCCCGAGCCTGGTCATTCACGGCGTCGATGACGAATACGGTTCGCCCGCTCACCCGCAGCTGATCACCGAACTCAGCGCCGGCCCGGCGCGGCTGGAGTTGATGGCCGATACGTGCCACGTCCCGCATCGTGAGCGCGAGGCGGACGTCGTCGCCATGGTCCGGTCCTTCGTCGCCACGTAGGGCTGGTTGCGGCGCTTGCAGCGAACTCATACATTCGACCAGAAGCTGTCTATCATCGTCTCCGGCCCCCGGATGCACGATAGGCGCATAAAAAATTAACACTCAGAAAGCGAAAATTATGCCAACTCCAATTTATCGCGTTGTATATGTGAGTGCAGCCTCGGAGCTGTTCAGTAAGTCGGCGTTGCTTGAGTTGCTTTCAAAGGCCCGTGAGAAGAACAATCGCCTGGGCGTGACCGGGATGCTTCTTTATAAAGACGGGGATTTCATTCAGTTGCTTGAGGGTGAGCGAACCGTCGTGCAGGCGCTGTATCAGACTATTTTAAGGGACCCTCGCCATCACGGTGCGACAATGCTTCTGGACGGCGAGGCCGATGCGCGGATGTTTTCGGACTGGTCGATGGGATTTCGAGATTTGTCTGATCCAGCCGTACAAGCGACGCCGGGATTCTCGCAGTTCATGAATAGCAGATTGATTGCAGAGAGCTTTGCCGACGATCCAACGGGCTGCCTTGGGCTGTTGGCTCTCTTCAAACCGAAATTCTAGTAGGTATCCTGAATGGCGCGCTGGCCGTGCATTACGCGCCAGACATCGATGTGATCCGGTCGTTCGATGCAGAAGACGAGGTTGGGGTAGGGCGACAGCGCCCCCGCTCGCCGACCTGCTCATCGGCGCGGGATTTCAGGCTGTTGGGCAAGGAAATATTCCTCGACGCTCCCCTCGCACGCTGCAGGGTGTTCAATCCTTCAGAAACACCTGCAGCAATTCGTTCAGAAACCGCCGCCCCTGCAGCGTCGGCTGCAGCCGTCCCGCCACCCTCTCCAGCAGCCCGCGTTCGCGCGCCTGCGCGAGCTCGTCGGCGATCGCCTCGATCGGCACGCCGGTGCGTGCTGCGAACAGCTTCGCCGGCACGCCTTCAGTGAGGCGCAGCGCGTTCATCATGAACTCGAAGGGCAACTCCGCCACCGACACCTCGCGCGCTTCCTGGATGAAGTCGCCGCGCGCCGCGCCTTCGAGGTAGCGCCCGGGGTGCTTGTGGCGCATCTCGCGGCGGATGCCCTCGTGGCTGGAGAGCTTGCCGTGGGCGCCGGGGCCGATGCCGAGGTAGTCGCCGAAGGCCCAGTAGTTGAGATTGTGGCGGCTTTGCTCGTGCGGGCGGGCGAAGGCGGAGGTCTCGTAGTGTTCGAAGCCGGCCTCGGCCAGGCGGGCTTCGATCGCCTCCTGCATGTCGGCGGCGCTGTCGTCGTCGGGCAGCGGTGGCGGGTTGTGCGCGAAGGGGGTGTTGGGCTCGAGGGTGAGGTGGTAGCAGGACAGGTGCTGCACGCCGAAGCTGATCGCGGTCTCCAGGTCGGCGAGCGCCCTGTCCAGGGTCTGGCCGGGCAGGGCATACATCAGGTCGAGGTTGACGCGCTCGAAGTGGGTGCACGCCGCGTCGATCGCACGCCGCGCATCAAGGCCGCCGTGGATGCGGCCTATCTTTGCCAGCATGGTGTCGTCGAAGCTCTGGACGCCGAGCGACAGGCGATTGACGCCGGCGGCGCGGTAGTCGCGGAAGCGTTCGGCTTCCACTGTTCCGGGGTTGGCTTCCAGGGTGATCTCGGCGAGCGGGTCGAGCGGCAACAGCATGCGGATGCCGGTGAGCAGGCCGTCGAGTGTCTGCGCCGACATCAGGCTGGGCGTGCCGCCGCCGATGAAGACGCCGTGCACCCGTCGGCCCCACACCTGGGGCAGGGCGTGCTGCAGGTCGGCGAGCACTGCGTCCAGCCAGGCCTGTTCGGGGATGCCGCCCTCGCGTGGAGCGTGCGAGTTGAAGTCGCAGTAGGGACACTTCTTCACGCACCAGGGGAAATGCACGTACAAGGACAGCGGCGGCGGTGCCTCGAGTTGTGGGCGTTCGGGCAGCGGCAGGGCGCGCGCCGGCGTGGTGAGTGGCGTCAGCGGGATGGTGCGGCGGGTGGTCACGGCGGCGGGGTCAGAGCGGATGTGCGGCAAGGCGGTCGAGCAGGTGGCGCATGGCGGCGCCACGGTGGCTGAGGGTGTTCTTGAGCGCGGAGTCGAGTTCGGCAGCGGTCTGCTCCAGTTCGGGGACCCAGAACAGTGGGTCGTAGCCGAAGCCGCCCTCGCCGCGCGCGGCGGTGAGGATCTCGCCATGCCATTCACCGTCGGCGATGAGCGGGCGTGGGTCTTCGGCGTGGCGCACCAGCACCACCGCCGAGTAGAAGTAGGCGCGGCGCTGGGCGGGCTCGGTGAGATGGGCGAGCTTGTCCAGCAGCAGGGCGTTGTTGCGCGCGTCCGACTTGGGCTCGCCGGCGAAGCGGGCGGAGATCACGCCCGGCGCGCCGCCGAGCGCCTCGACGCACAGGCCGGAGTCGTCCGCCACCGCGGGCAGGCCGGTGGTGGACGCGGCGTGGCGGGCCTTGGCGAGTGCGTTCTCGACGAAGCTGGGGTGCGGCTCTTCGGCCTCGCCCACGCCGAACACGGACTGCGGGACGACCTCGATGCCGAGCGGGGCGAGCAGGGCCTGCATCTCTGCGGCCTTCTTGGCGTTGTTGCTTGCGAGGACGAGTCGTTTGCTCATGCGATGGTGCTCCTGGCGCGAGGGGGTCAGGCCTTGGGGATGGCGGCGTGCAGCACCGCGCGCTGCAGTTCGAAAAGCTGACGCCCGCCGCGTTCGGCGAGGTCGAGCAGGGCGTTGAGTTCGGTGCGCGAGAAGGCCGCGCCTTCGGCGGTGCCCTGGACTTCGATCAGGCCGCCGCTCTCGGTCATCACCACGTTCATGTCGGTGTCGCAGTCGGAGTCCTCGGCGTAGTCGAGGTCGAGCACGGGCACACCCTGGTGGATGCCCACCGACACTGCGGCGACGAGCTCGCGCATCGGGTTGTGGGCGAGCTTGCCGGCGGTGATCAGGCCGACGAGCGCGTCATGTACGGCTACACAGGCGCCGGTGATGGCGGCGGTGCGGGTGCCCCCGTCGGCCTGCAGCACGTCGCAGTCGACGACGATCTGACGCTCACCTAGCGCGACCAGGTCAACCACTGCGCGCAGGCTGCGACCGATCAGGCGCTGGATCTCCTGGGTGCGCCCGCTCTGCTTGCCCTTGGCGGCCTCGCGCGCGCTGCGGGTGTGGGTGGCGCGCGGCAGCATGCCATATTCGGCGGTTACCCAGCCCTGGCCCTTGCCGCGCAGGAAGGGGGGCAAGCTCTCTTCGACGCTGGCGGTGCACAGCACGCGTGTGGCGCCGAACTCGACCAGCACCGAGCCTTCGGCGTGGCAGGTGAAACCGCGGGTGAGGCGGACGTCGCGGAGCTGGTCGGGGTGTCGCTGGCTGGGTCGCATGGGGATTCCTGTCAATTCTGGTCGAACTTGCGGATGGTTTCGTTGATCTCGCGGATGGCGCGCTCGATCTCGTCCTCGTCGAGATCGGCGCCGCCGTTGCTGGCGCTGCCCGAGCCGAGGCGGGTGCTGAACATGTCCATCTCCATGGTGCGCGTGGAAATTGCGTCTACCGTTGCCGGGCCGAGGTTGTTCTCGTCGTGCCAGCACATCGCCACCATGGAGAGATTGTCTGCACTCGGGCCAGCGATATGCTCAGCCTGGTCCATGAGCTGAGGTGCAGCCTGACCGAGCGGGCCATTGGTGAGCCCGGTGACGAGGCGGTCGTCCCCCACGGGCCCCCACACGCCGTCGCTGCACAGGGCGATGATGTCGCCATCGCACAGTGGCGTGCGCGGCGAGTGCTCGACCTGGGGCTGGTGCGTGCCGCCCAGACAGGAGTAGACCCGATTGCGGCCCGGGTGGTGCTGTGCGTCCTCGGGGCGCAGCAAACCCTGATCCACGAGCATCTGCGTGCGCGAATGGTCGCGCGTGCGTGTGACCATGTGGCCGCGGCGCAGCAGGTACAGCCGGGAGTCGCCCGCGTGCGCCCAAAATGCCGCACCGTGCTGGATCACGCAGGCGACGATGGTGGTCCGGGGCGCCTCGGCCAGGCCGCGATCGAGCGTATGGTCAAGGATGGCATGGTGCGCGTTGGTGAGCGCCCGTGACAGGAACAGCGAGGGGTCGGCGAGCATGGGCCGCGCTTCGCGCTGGAAGGCGAGCGCGATGTGCTGTACCGCGACGTGGGCGGCCAGCTCGCCGTGCTGGTGTCCGCCCATGCCGTCGGCTACCACCAGCAGCAGCGCATCGCGCGAATAGCAGTGCGCGATGCGGTCCTGGTTGTTGCTGCGCTGGCCGACTCGGCTTTCCTGATAGATGGTGAAGCGCATGGTTACACGGCCTCAGTTGCGGGCGATGAAGGACTTCAGGCGGCTGCCGAGGTCCGAAAACCACTTCTCCGGCCGGTCCGCTCCGCGTTGACGGTGAACCAGTGCCTTCTGCAGCGCATATACGCTTTGCGGGCGTTTGAGCGGATCAAGCAGCAAGGTCCAGTCGATCAGTTCGAGCAGCTGGTTCTGGTAGCGGCCCGCGTGGGTGCGGACCAGGGGCTGCAAGGTGTCGTGCTGGGTACGCTCGTCGGCGCGCGGCGGGGCGCTGCCGGTGACGCAGGCGTACAGGCTGGCACCCACGCTGTAAATGTCGGTCCAGGGGCCGAGTTGGGCGCCCTTCTCGTACTGCTCGGGCGCGGCGTAGCCCGGCGTGTACATCGGCTTGAGGACGGGCTGGTCGGTGAGCAGGGTCTGGCGGGCGGCGCCGAAATCGAGCAGAACCGGGGTGCCGTCGGTGCGCAGGTAGATGTTCGAAGGCTTGATGTCCAGGTGCAGCAGCTTGTGCGAATGCACCTCGCGCAGGCCGTTAAGCATGCGCGCGAACACCGCGCGAAGCATGCCTTCCTTGATCTCGCCGCGGTGCTTCTGGATGTACTCGTGCAGCGTGCGGCCGCGCTCGAACTGCATGACCATGTACACCGTGCCGTTGGCGCGGAAGAAGTTGAGCACGCGTACGACGTTGGGGTGCATCAGCTTGGCGAGGGCGCGGCCTTCCTCGAAGAAGCACTTCATGCCGTAGCGGAAGGCCGCGCGGTGCTCCTCCGGGACCTGCGGTTCGGTCTCGCCTTCCTTGCGCAGCGCAAGGGAGTTGGGTAGGTATTCCTTGATCGCGACCGGGGTGCCTTCGGTGTCGTAGGCGAGGTAGACGATGGAAAACCCGCCCAGCGACAGTTGTCGCTCGATGCGGTACTGGTCGAGCTGGAAGCCCTGTGGCAGCGCGCAATTGGCTTGAGGCGGCATCTTCGGGGGCGCTAGAATCGGAACCTTCGCGGTTTCATTTCACAGAGGAACGCCCAGTTTAATCGATGGGGCGGTGTTCCCGGAGCGCTTCAATGGTCCAAAGCATGACAGGTTTCGCGGTTCAGACGCGAGACTTGGGCAGTATCAGCCTTCATCTCGAGCTGCGCAGCGTCAATTCGCGTTATCTCGACCTGGGATTCCGCATCGTAGACGATCTGCGTGCGGCCGAGCCGGCCATTCGCGAGCGGATCACGGCCCGCCTCGGGCGCGGCAAGGTCGAGTGCAGGCTCAATCTCCAGGCCGGGCACAGTGCGCCGCGCAGCATGGCGCTCAATGCCGCGCTCCTCGATCAACTGGCCGAGGCCCAGGCGACCCTGCGCGCGCGCTTCGCCGACGCCGCGCCGCTCAGCGTAAACGAACTGCTGCGCTGGCCTGGCATGCTCGCTGACGACAGCCTCGGCTTCGACGAGATGCTGCCGGCGATCGTCCAACTCGTCGAAGCCGCGCTCGACGACATGGTGGCGACGCGTCGTCGCGAAGGCGAGAAGCTCGCTGACATGATCCGTGAGCGGGTGGCGCGCATGCGCGAGCTGGTCGCCCAGGCGACGCCGCGCATGCCGGCCGTGGTCGCCGAATACCAGGAGCGCCTCACCGCACGACTGCGCGACGCGGTCGCCAGCCTGGACGAGGAGCGTGTCCGCCAGGAGGTCGCGCTCTACGCCCAGCGTATCGATGTCGATGAGGAGCTGACCCGGCTTGCGACGCATCTCGACGAGGTTGAGCGCATCCTCAAGGCTGGCGGCGCAGCCGGCAAACGGCTCGACTTCCTGATGCAGGAACTGAACCGCGAAGCCAACACCCTGGCCTCCAAATCGCCTGCGACCGACATCACCGGCATCGCCATGGAGATGAAGGTGCTCATCGAGCAGATGCGCGAGCAGGTGCAGAACCTGGAGTGAGCGCTCGCGCTCCAGCCAGACCGCGCCGCACAGCGCGCGCGGGCGACCGCCCTAAGCCAAACGAGGACACGCACCATGCCGGGAACCCTCTTCATCGTCACCGCACCGTCGGGCGCCGGCAAGACCACGCTGGTGCGCGGCCTGCTGCAGCGCGATCGACGCGTGCAGCTGTCCATCTCCTACACCACGCGCGCACCGCGGCCGGGCGAGCACGATGGGCGCGAGTATCACTTCGTGGATGTGCCGACCTTCCGCAGCCTGCGCGATCGCGGGGAGTTCCTCGAGTGGGCCGAGGTGCACGGAAACTACTACGCCACGTCGAAGGTCTGGTTGAAGGAGCAGATCGCGGCGGGGCGTGACACCTTGCTCGAGATCGACTGGCAGGGAGCGCAACAGGTTCGCAAGCATTTCACCGATGCGGTGGGCGTGTTCATCATGCCGCCGTCGATGGAGGCGCTCGAGTCCCGCCTGCGCGGGCGTAACACCGACAGCGACGAGGTCATCAGCCGCCGCCTGCTCGGTGCGCGCGGAGAGATGCGCCATGTCGCCGAATTCGACTACGTTATAATCAACGACGAAATCGATGCCGCGCTCGACGATCTGGTCGCCGTAGTGCGCGCTGCGCGTTTGCGTTATGCGAACCAGCATTTGCGGCATCCCGAATATTTCGCCTTTCTCGAACAGGACTGAACATGGCCCGCATCACCGTAGAAGACTGCCTGAAGAAGATTCCGAACCGCTTCCAGCTCACGCTGGCGGCGACCTACCGTGCCCGCCAGCTCACCGCCGGCGGCACGCCGCAGATCGAGCTCGACCCGCAGGACAAGGACAAACCCACCGTCGTCGCACTGCGTGAAGTGGCGGCAGGCAAGGTCGGCCTCGAGATGCTCAACCGCGGTCAGGCCTGATTCCGCCCGGGGGTTGCATGAAAGCCGCAGACGCGAGCCCAGCCCCCCAATCCTTCCGCCCGCCGGTGTCGAGCGTGCTCGCGCTCGACTTCCAGCAACTCAAGGCCAAGCTGCAGACCTACCTCAAGCCCGAGGACGTTGGCCGGGTCGAAGCGGCCTATCATTTTTCCGCCGATGCCCATGCCGGGCAGTTCCGCGTCAGCGGTGAGCCCTATGTCAGCCACCCGGTGGCGGTGTGCTCGCTGGTGGCGGACTGGCACCTCGACTCGCAGGCGCTGATTGCGGCGCTCCTCCACGACGTGATGGAGGACACGCACATCAGCAAGGCCGAGATCGCCGAACGCTTCGGCAAGATCGCCGCCGAACTGGTCGATGGGCTCTCCAAGCTCGACAAGATCGAGTTTCGCTCGCACGAGGAGGCGCAGGCGGAGAACTTCCGCAAGATGCTGCTGGCGATGGCGAGCGATCTGCGCGTCATCCTCATCAAGCTCGCCGACCGCCTGCACAACATGCGCACGCTGGACCACATGCGTCCGGCCAAGCGTCGCCGCATCGCCAACGAGACGCTCGAGATCTATGCGCCGATCGCCAACCGGCTCGGCCTCAACGACCTCTTCCGCGAACTCCAGGAACTGTCGTTCCAGAACAAGTACCCGCTGCGCTACGAGGTGCTCGCCAAGGCGATCCGCGCCGCACGCGGCAACCGCCGAGAAGTGGTAGGCAAGATCCTCTCCAGCATCGAGGAGCGCCTCGCGCAGTGGGGCATCGCCGCGGAAGTGCAGGGGCGCGAGAAGCACCTCTATGGCATCTACCGCAAGATGGTCGAGAAGCACCTGTCCTTCTCGCAGGTGCTCGACATCTACGGCTTCCGCGTCATCGTCAATGATGTGCCCAGCTGCTATCTGGCGCTGGGCGCGCTGCACTCGATGTACAAGCCGGTGCCGGGCAAGTTCAAGGACTACCTGGCGATCCCCAAGGCAAACGGTTACCAGAGCCTGCACACGACACTGATCGGCCCCTTCGGCATGCCGGTCGAGGTGCAGATCCGCAACCGCGAGATGCACCACATCGCAGAGACCGGCGTGGCCTCGCACTGGCTGTACAAGGAAGACGAGAAAACCCTCACCGAACTGCAGCAGAAGACGCACTCCTGGCTGCAGTCCCTGCTCGAGTTGCAGTCCACGTCGGGCGAGGCCACCGAATTCCTCGAGCACGTAAAGATCGACCTGTTCCCGGGCGAGGTATACGTGTTCTCGCCGATGGGCAAGATCTTCTCCATGCCCAAGGGCTCGACCCCGGTCGACTTCGCCTACGCGGTGCACACCGACGTGGGCAACCGCTGCGTGGCCTGTCGCGTCAACGGCGACCTCATGCCCCTGCGCAGCGAGTTGCGCAACGGAGACCAGGTCGAGATCATCACCGCAGCGCATGCCAACCCCAACCCGGCCTGGCTGGCCTATGCCCGTACCGGCAAGGCGCGCGCGCAGATCCGCCATTTCCTTAAGAACGCGCAGCAGGACGAGGCGGTTGCGCTTGGCGAGCGCCTGCTCAACCAGGCGCTGCGTCCGCATGGGCTTACGCTGGGGCAGATTTCCACCTTTGCCTGGGACCGCTTCCTGCGCGACCGGGGCGTACGGCACAAGCGTGACCTGTTCTCCGATCTCGGTCTGGGCAAGCGCCTGCCTGCGATCATCGCCCGCCGCCTTGCCGAGGCGCAGGACATGGAGTCGGGGCGCCCGGACGTCGTCAAGCCCAAGCCCGCCGGGGCGATCACCATCCGTGGTTCGGAAGGGGTGGCTGTTCAGCTGGCGCGCTGCTGCCATCCGATCCCGGGAGATCCCATCATCGGCACCCTGCGCAAGGGGCAGGGCCTTGAGGTGCATACGCACGACTGCCCCAATGTGGCGCGCCTGCGTGGCGACCGTGGACGCTGGGTCGATGTCGAATGGGAGCACTTGACCGACGACCGCCTGTTCGACGTCGGCATCCGGGTGCTCAGCCGCAATGCGCGTGGTGTGCTCGCGCGCGTGGCCAACGCCATCGCCGAGGAAGACTGCAATATCCAGGGCGTGTCCATGGAAAGCGAGCAGGGCGACTACACGGCGCTGAGCTTTACCGTCCAGGTTCGCGACCGCATGCACCTGGCGCGGGTGATGCGCGAGGTGCGGCGGCTGCCGGATGTGGTGCGAATCGGTAGGGTGAAGGGCGACGGTCGCGTGGGCTGATCCTGCGCGAGCGTCCCCGTCGGCTGTTTCAGCCGCTGACCACGACCCGGTTGCGTCCCTGATTCTTTGCCCGGTACAAGGCCTCGTCGGCGCGGAGCAGGGCGTGTTCGTCGCTTTCACCCGGCTGGGCCAGATAGGCCCCGATGCTGAGCGTGATTGGCCGGCCATTGGCCAGGCTCAATGTGTGCTCGGCCTCGGCGCGTATGCGTTCGCTCAACGTGACCAGCGCCGTACGATCGCAGGGCGTCAGCAGCACCAGGAACTCGTCGCCACCCCAACGCGCCGCACTGTCGTAGGGGCGGATCTGGCTACGCAGGAGCTGGGCGACGCTGGTCAGCGCACGATCACCCTCTGCATGGCCCAGCATGTCGTTGATCTGCTTGAAGTGGTCGACGTCGATCCAGATGATGCCGAGCGCGCTGTGCTGGCGAGCGCTGCGGCTAAGCTCTTCGACGATCAGCTCGGTCATGCCGCGCCGGTTGGTCAGGCCGGTGAGGTCGTCGATGCGCGCAAGGCGGTTGAGCGCCTCGGTCCTTTCCTGCACCCGGTGTTCGAGCTCGGCGTGGGTGCTGCGAACCGCGTTGGCCATGGCCTCAAAATGCTGGATCAGCTTGCCGACCTCGCCCTTGCCCGAGGGAAGGGCGACGGGGTCCGGGTCGCCGTCGCGTACCTGCAGGATTGCGCGCTCGAGTGCGCCGATGGGTCTGAAGATCAGGCGGGTCATGCTCAGATGCACGATGGCCAGCGTTACCAGCAGCGCAGCGCTGAAGGCGAGCGCCGCCACGTTCAGGCTGCTGACCGGCATCAGTACGTCGAGGTCGAGCAGCGTGATCTCGAACCAGTCGAGCTCGGGAAGGTAGGCGATCCCCGCCAGATTGCGCTCGCCACCCACCTTGACGAAGTGGCTCAGGACGGTCATGGGCAGGGCTCCACTTGCGCGCAGCTGCGCCATCATCGCACGCAGCTGTGCGCGGTCCTCCTCGCGCTCGAGGAGCCGGTCCACCGTCTTCTTCTCTGCTGCCTGCTTGACGATGCTGGCGTAGTCGATCAGCTCACGGTCGCGGAAGAGCTGGATGGCCCCGCTATGATCGACAAAGAGCGTGCTGACGCCCGGAGGCGAGACGTCGATCACATCGCGGATGAAGCCGTCGAGCTCCAGGCCCGTACCGACCACGCCGAGAATGTGGCCGTCATCGCCGCGGATCAGCACATCGATCCAGAGTTTGGTGACGCCGAGCGGGACGTCCGGATTGATGTTGAGGTGAAAGTCGCGCTGTTCGCGGATCAGGGTGAAGAACCAGGCGTCGGCCGGCTCGCTCTCCTTGAGGTGGTAGCGCAGCGGCGCCTCCCCGAATTCGTTGGCCGCATTATTGTGGTAGTAAGCCCCCGTTTTGCGCAGGGCGACGAAATAGCTACGGTCCTGGAAGTTGTTGCGGAAGCTCTCCATCTCCGCCAGAGCCTCGGTGTATAGCGCGACATCGTCCGGATTCTGCGCCCAGCGGCGCAGCACCTGTGAGTGCGCCATCTGGCGGGCAAGCGCAATCTCACGCCCGATCGGCTGCAGCAGGCGCGCGCTGTCGTAGCGCACCTGGGTCTCGGCCAGGCGGACGCCCCAGTGCTCGATGATGCGCTCGGCCGCGCGCTGGAACAACGCGAAGGCTACGGCTGACGCTGTCAGCATGAGCAGCGCGGTAAGCAGCAGGAATCGGGTTCTCAGGTTCATGTATGCGAAGTCTGTGGCGTGACGGGCGCTGTTGGATCCGGCCAGGTCCGTGAGGCGTGGCGCTGGAGCATGCTGTCCGCGTGGCGGCGCAGTATGCGCTGGGTCGAATATAACTAGCCTATCATCAAGCCGGTATCCCGTGCCCTGCCTTCTGCGTGCTGCTAAAATCGCGGTCCAACCTCGAGGACCCGATCATGGCGATGTACGAATCCGAGCACACCAAATTCATGCGCGAATGGATGGAGAAGCATCCCGAAGAGCGCGCAGAGCAGAAGACGGGCCGTGCCTTGTGGTGGGACAAGCCGCAGAGCGTCGAGGAGCAGGAGCGCCTGGCGGCCGCGCGTGTGCCGGTGAAGTCGTACTATTACGACGCCAACCACTGAGCCGCGGCCTGAAGGATTCGCTTGCGGCTGTTCGATTCCGTCTGCGGCCCTGACGCATGAGTCTGCCGCGGCGATTCGCCATCATCGATGTCGAGAGCACCGGTGCGCATCCGGTGCGCGACCGCATCACCGAGATCGCCATCCTGCGCGTGGAGGACGGAGAGGTGCGTGCGCGCTGGGAAAGCCTGATCGCGCCCGGCCAGCCGATTCCGCCACTGATCGAGGAAGTCACCGGTATCTCCGATGCCATGGTCGCCGATGCGCCGACCTTTGATACGGTGGCGGACAAGGTTGCAGGACTACTCGAGGGCTGCGTCTTTGTCGCCCATAGTGCACGCTTCGATTTTGGCTTCATCAAGAACGCGTTTGAGCGCATCGGTCGGAGCTTCGACGCCGAGGTGCTGTGCACGGTGAAGCTCTCGCGCGCGCTATACCCACAGCATCACAAGCACGGACTGGACGCACTCATCGAGCGTCACGGGCTGGTGTGTACGATCCGCCATCGTGCGATGGGCGATGTGGATGTGCTGTGGCAGTTCGTCCGTCAGGTGCAGGCGGCGTTTCCGGAGGAGATCCTCGCGCGTGCAGTGGCGCGAGCCATGAAGGCGCCTGCCCAGCCGCCGGGGCTGGCCGAAGGCGAGTTGGAGGCCATACCCGACGTGCCCGGGCTGTACCTGTTCTACGCCGAGCCTGAAGCCATGGCCGGGCGGCGCGAGGTGCCGCTGTTCGTGGGACGTGCGCAGAGCCTGCGCGCACGGGTGCGCGAGCATTTCGGTGCGGCGGCGCGCAAGGGTCGGGACGCGGAACTGGCTGCGCGGGTGCGTCGCGTCGAGTGGGTCGAGACGGCCGGCGAGCTCGACACGTCGCTGCGCGAAGCAGCTCTGCTGCGCAATTTCCAGCCCCGCTTCAACCGCCCGCATGAGCCCGCGGATGGCGCTTTTGCGCTTCGCCTGCTGCCCAACCGGAAGCGTCCGCCGATCTTCGAGGCCGTGCCGGTGGCCGGCACGGATCCGGCCGCATGGAGTGGTCAATATGGTGTGTTCCGCAATCGGCGCGAAGCGGACAATGTGCTGCGCGAGCTTGCGATGCTGTACCGCCTGTGCCCGCAAAGGCTGGGCCTGGAGGGCGGGACGGGGCCGTGTTCCGCGCACGGGTCCCGGCGCTGTGCGGGCGTTTGTGCACGGCGTGAAAGCGCCGCCGAGCACGACGCGCGCCTGGCAGGTGCCCTCGAAGGGGTCGGGCCGAGGGCTTGGCCGTGGGGTGGAGCAGTGGCGGTCGAGGAGACGCATGCAGTGAGCGGGCGGCACCGACTTCAGTTGTTCGACCGCTGGTGCCACTTGGGCAGCGTGGATGCCGAAGCGGGCGAAGTCGCACTACGCGAGCGCGCTGTCACCACGCCGCGCTGCTTCGATGTCGACCTGTGGCGCATGTTTGCTCGCTGGCTCGCCGTGCCGGCACACCTGGCTCAGGTCCGGCCGCTCGAGCCGTCCGCGGTGGCGCGCTGAGGCGTGCTGTGCTCCAGATTGTCGTTCAGTGTGCCGCGCAGTCGCGCAGCGCCGACAACTTGTTGAGGACCATGCTGCGTCGACCGCGCTGCTGGATCATGCCGTCGCGCGCGAGCTGGGCGAGGATGCGCGAGAGGGTCTCCGGGGTCAGGTTAAGCTGCGCGGCGATGGTCTGCTTGTCGGTGTCGAGCCGGATCTCGCAGCACTCAGCGTCGTCCGGGGCCAGCCGGGTCAGGTAGTGCGCTACCCGTTGTGTGCCGCTGAGCTGGAACTGAACCTGCATCGTGGACATGAGGTCGTAGCTCGCAGCGGCGAGATGAGCCGCCATGGACACCGAGAAGGCCGTCGAGGTCACCATCGCCTCTCTCAGCGATGCGGTAGGTACGAGCAGAAGCTCGCTTGTGCACATGGCCTGGGCGTTGGCGAGGTGTGGACGGTTGAGCAACGCCGCCTCCTCGCCGAAAAAGCTGCCCGGCTCAGCGAGGCGAACAATCTTCTCGCCACCGGACGGTGACAGGATGAAGCATTTCACTCTGCCGGAAAGCACGATGTGGATGCCGCGCGGACAGGACTCCTGTTGGGTGAGCAGTTCGCCGCGCGCAGCATGAATCGGGCGTGTCGCGGCCTGGATGCGGGCGCGCTCCTGGCTGTCGAGCATGTTGAAGGGCGCGCAGCGTGCGAGAAGGTCGGTCGTGTCGATGTAGGGGACGGTCTGTGCCATGCGGGTCTCCTGCGGACGGCTACGAACTCTCTGTAGATTAGACGACCATCGCTTGCGTGTACGTCAAATGCGATTGGTATAAAAGCAGAGCGTGATGTAATGCATACCTCTTTGGAGGTATGTATATGTAAAGTCAAGACTATGAATAATTGGCGTTTATACAATTTGGCAGGCGCATGAGCCGGCCTGAACAGGTGAAAGGGGTATGTCTACAGCGCCAGCAAAAAGGGTCGTATGCCACTGCGCGAAGGTCCCGTCCTGTACCGGCCGTCGTTCCATGGACGCTGGAGGCCTCGCCTGATGCTCCGCTGCAGAAGCGTGCTGATCCTCGACGACCACCCCTTGTTCAGGCAGGGCATGGTGCAACTCCTTCATCAGGCTCCTGACATGCATGTCGCGGCCGAGGCCGCCGGCAGTACGGACAGCCTGAACCTTGCCTTGTCTCTGGATCCGGATCTCGTCCTGCTCGACCTCGCGATGCGGGAACTGAGCGGTCTCGAGGCCCTGCGGGCCATGCGCGCAGCGCGACTGAGGGCGAAGGTCGTAATCGTTACCGCCTCGGACTCGGGTGAGGACGTGGTTGCGGCCCTGCGCTGCGGAGTGGACGGTTACCTGCTGAAGGACATGGCGCCGGAAGCCATGCTTGAGGCGCTGCGGGCGATAGTTGAGGGGCGGGTGGTGATTCCCGAGCAGTTGAATCAGCTTCTCGTTGCCGCGCTGCGCAGCGAATCGCGCCCGCAGTCGCCCGAGGCTGCGGGTCTCACCGAGCAGGAAACGCGTATCCTCGAGAAAATCGCCACGGGCCTGTCCAACAAGGAGATCGGCCGCGAACTCGACATCACCGAGGGCACAGTGAAGGTGCATGTGAAGCACATCCTGCGCAAGCTGGCATTGCGTTCGCGCGTGGAGGCGGCGGTGTGGGCCGTGGAGCGGATGCGGGTGTGAGGCCATGTTCCCGCTCCCCGCAGGGCCGGCAGGATGGCGCGACCGGCCACGCCTGTGGTTCAATCCGTCCCCATGCTCGAAGTCGCTGATCTCGCCTGCCTGAAGGGTGACCGCCTGCTGTTTCGCGAACTCGCCTTCCGCCTGCAGGCGGGCGGGTTGCTGCGCGTCGCCGGTCCCAACGGCGTCGGCAAGACCAGTCTGTTGCGACTGGTGACCGGGCTCGCAATGCCTGAGGCGGGGGAGGTGTGCTGGCGTGGCGCTTCGATCCGCCGCGAGCGAGAGGCCTTTCATGGCGAGTTGCTCTATCTCGGACATGCGCCCGCGCTCAACGACCTGCTGACTCCGCTCGAGAACCTCCGCTTTGCCTGTGCCGCATCGGGTGACCGGGTCGAAGCGCAGGCCTGCATCGACGCGCTGGTGCGCATCGGGCTGGAGGACCAGCTCGACCTGCCCGCTCGCGTGCTGTCTCAAGGCCAGCGCCGGCGCGTGGGGCTGGCGCGACTCTTTCTGTCCGCCCGCCGTCCGCTGTGGGTGCTCGACGAGCCCTTCACCGCACTCGACGTCCATGCGGTGGCCGACCTTGCCGCGACGCTTTCGGATCACTGCACTGCGGGTGGCATGGTGATGCTCACCACGCATCAGGATGCGCCCTTCGCGCGCCCGCCCGAGGTGCTCGACGTGGGGGCCTTCGCATGCTGAGCACCTTCTTTGCGGTGCTGCGCCGCGACCTACTGCTCGCCTGGCGCGGCCGTGCCGACGTGCTGGTGACGCTGGCCTTCTTCGTCATCGTGGTGTGTTTGTTTCCCTTCGGCGTGGGCGCCGAGCCCAACCAGCTGCGCGCGATTGCGCCGGGCGTGCTGTGGGTTGCTGCACTGCTCGCCTGCTTGCTGTCGCTGCACCGGCTGTTCGCCCAGGACTACGTGGACGGAACTCTGGAGCAACTTCTCCTGTCCAGGGAACCGGCTGCCCTGTGGGTGATGGCCAAGGTGTTGGCTTTCTGGGTCAGCACTGGGCTGCCGGTGGTGGCGGTGGCGCCGGGCATGGCTTTGCTGCTTGACCTGGAGCAAGGCGGTTTGCCAGTGCTGGTACTAAGTTTGGCGCTCGGTACGCCGATCCTCGCACTGCTGGGTGCGGTGGGCGCGGCGCTGACCCTGGGCCTGCGTGGCGGCGGCATGTTGCTGGCGTTGCTGGTGCTGCCGCTGTTTGTGCCAGTGCTGATCTTCGGCGCTGGGGCGGTTGAGGCGGAGCTTTCCGGTACGGGCGCGGCGGCACACCTGCTGCTCTTGGGAGGTGGACTTGCGGGTGCGCTGGCACTGGCACCGCTAGCCTGTGCCGCTGCATTGAGAATATCGACCGATTGACGACTGGGTCGGGGCGCCGAGGCGGCCCGACCGACCGAGTGAGCGAAGCATCCGAGCATGACAAGACCCGAACGCGGCCGCAGCCTCTGGCGCTTCGCCGCGCCGCAACACTTTTATCCCCTCGCGGGCCGTCTCGCGCCTTGGTTCGCTGCGCTCGCGGTGGCGCTCACGCTCGTGGGTCTGTGGCTGGGGTTCTTCGTCGCTCCCACCGATGCGACGCAGGGGCAGGTTTATCGCGTCATCTTCATCCACGTGCCGGCGGCCTGGATGTCCATGTTTATCTACCTGATCATGGCCTTCTGGTCGGCGGTGGGGCTGATCATGAACACGCGGTTGTCCTTCGTGATGAGCCAGGCGCTGGCGCCCACCGGGGCCATGTTCTGCTTCGTCGCGTTATGGACGGGAGCGCTGTGGGGCAAGCCCACCTGGGGCGCGTACTGGGTGTGGGACGCGCGACTTACCTCGCAGTTGCTGCTGCTCTTCCTTTATTTCGGCTTCATCGCGCTCACGCGTGCCATCGAGGACCCGCGCCGCGGCGACCGCGCTGGCGCCATCATCGCCCTGGTCGGTGCGGTGAACGTGCCGATCATCTATTTCTCGGTGCAGTGGTGGAACACCCTGCACCAGGGCGCCTCGGTGAGCCTGAACAAGGCGCCGTCGATGGCCGCGACCATGCTTGCCGGCATGCTGGTGATGGCGATCGCTTCGTGGATGTACACGATCGCGGTGGTGCTGTGGCGGGTGCGGCCGATGATCCTCGAGCGTGAGCGCCACACCGAATGGGTGGCGACCGAGCTCGACAGGCTGGCGCCGGCCGGTGCCCTCAACAGCGGAGGACGTGCCTGATGCAGTGGCAGTGGGAGAGCTGGTCCGCGTTCTGGGACATGGATGGCGCCGCCTTTTTCGTCTGGGGCAGCTATGGCGTCACTTTTGCTTTGATCGCGCTGGAACTCGTGCTCGTGTTCCAGCGTCGGAAGGACACGGTTCGCCGCCTGCTGCGCTGGCGGCGTGCGGTCGGCAAGGATTCAGCAAAGCGTAACGGCGAAGGCCTCGTGCCCGCCATGGAGTCGGAACAATGAAAGCTCGTAGCAAGCGTCTGATGCTCGTGGGTGGAGGCGTCGCACTGCTCGTCGCCGCGGTGGCCCTCGTGCTGAGCGCCTTCCAGCAGAACCTGGTGTTCTTCCATACGCCGTCCGAGGTTGCCGAAGGCAAGGCGCCGGTGGGCAAGACCTTCCGTATCGGCGGCATGGTCGAGGATGGCTCGATCGCACGCGAGGCCGATGGCGTCACGGTGCGGTTCGCCATCACCGACACTGCCAAGGTCATCCCGGTGACCTACAAGGGCACGCTCCCCGACCTCTTCAAGGAGGGCAAGGGCGCCGTGGTGCAGGGCAAGCTCGAGGCCGGCGTGTTCCGCGCCAGCGAGGTGCTCGCCAAGCACGACGAGAACTACATGCCGCCCGAAGCTGCGCACGCCGTGGAGCAGGCGCAGAAAGCCGCACAGACGCTGAGCCAGTGACATGATTCCCGAACTCGGACATTTCGCCCTCATCCTCGCGCTGGTGCTCTCGCTGGTGCAGGCGGTGGTGCCGCTGGTCGGCGCGCATCGCAACAGCATGGCCCTGATGGCTGTCGGTCGCCCGGCAGCGCAGGGCCAGTTCTTCTTCATCGTCTTCAGCTACGTCTGCCTGACCTGGGCCTTCATCACCAGCGACTTCTCGGTCCAGCTTGCGGCGACCAACTCGCACAGCGCCACGCCGCTGATGTACAAGATCACCGGCGTGTGGGGCAACCACGAGGGTTCGCTGCTGCTGTGGGCGATGTCGCTGGCGCTGTGGACGGTGGCGGTGACGGTGTTCTCACGCCACCTGCCCGAAGCCTTCATGGCGCGCGTGCTCGGCGTGCTCGGCTGGGTCAGCGCGGGCTTCATCTCCTTCACGCTGGTCACCTCCAACCCCTTCGACCGCCTGCTCCCGGGTGCGGGCGAGGGGCGCGACCTCAACCCGCTGCTGCAGGACCCGGGGATGATCATCCACCCGCCGCTGCTCTACATGGGCTACGTCGGCTTCTCGGTGGCTTTCGCGTTCGCGATCGCGGCGCTGCTCTCGGGCCGGCTCGACGCCGCCTGGGCGCGCTGGTCGCGGCCGTGGACCACGATCGCGTGGGTGTTCCTCACCGCCGGCATCGCGGTCGGTTCCGGCTGGGCCTACTACGAGCTCGGCTGGGGTGGCTGGTGGTTCTGGGATCCGGTGGAGAACGCTTCCTTCATGCCCTGGCTGCTCGGCACCGCGCTGATGCACTCGCTCGCCGTCACCGAAAAGCGCGGGGCCTTCCGCAGCTGGACGGTGCTGCTGGCGATCGGCGCCTTCTCGCTGTCGCTGCTCGGCACCTTCCTTGTCCGTTCGGGCGTCATCACCAGCGTGCATGCCTTCGCAACCGACCCCAAGCGTGGCCTCTATATCCTCGCGTTGCTGGTGATCGTGATTGGCTTTTCGCTGCTGCTGTACGCGATGCGCGCGAACAAACTGACCGGCGGTGGCAGCTTCGCCCTGGTGTCGCGAGAGACCTCGCTGCTGGCGAACAACGTGCTGCTCACAGTGGCCTCGGCATCGGTGCTGCTCGGCACGCTCTATCCGCTCTTCCTTGACGCGCTCAACCTCGGCAAGATCTCGGTCGGCCCACCCTATTTCGAGGCGGTGTTCGTGCCGCTGATGACACCGGTGGTGGTGCTGATGATGTTCGGCCCCTTCCTGCGGTGGAAGGACGACGACCTGCTTGCTGCCGTGCGCAAGGTGGCGCCGGCATTCATCGCCAGCGTGATCATCGGCGTCGGCACGGCGGTGGCGGTGGATCATCTGACCTGGCGCACGGCGCTTGGCCTGTCGCTTGCGGCCTGGGTCGTGCTTGCCAGCCTCCAGTTGCTCGCGCGCCGGCTCAAGGACCGCGCCGGCGCATCCGCCGGGGTGCGCCTGCGCTTGATCACCGCGTCGTGGTGGGGCATGTGGCTGGCGCACCTGGGTGTGGGCGTGTTCATCATCGGCGTGACGATGGTCGGCAGCCTGGATCGTCACATCGACGTGAAGATGCTCGAAGGCCAGCATGCCGAACTTGCTGGCTATACCTTCGTTTTCCGCGGCGCCGAGGAGATCGAGGGGCCGAACTACACCGCCGCGCGCGGGCGGATCGAGCTGGTGCGAGACGGCGAGGTCATGGACACCCTGACGCCTGAAAAGCGCCTGTACTGGGCGCAGGGCATGCCGATGACCGAGGCCTCGCTCAACATTGGTCCCTTCCGCGACGTCTATGTCTCGCTCGGCGAGCAGCTCGAGGACGGCGCCTGGATCGTCAGCCTCTACTACAAGCCCTTCATCAGCTGGATCTGGCTGGGCTGCGTGCTGATGGGTCTGGGCGGGATCTTCGCCGCCGCGGACGTCCGCTACCGTCGCCTTGCCGCGCGTGATGCAGGGGCGGTTGCGGGACAACGCGTTGCGGCCTCGGCCTGAGCGCGATTTGCAAGGACTTCCATGAAAGCCAAGTTTCTCGTTCCTCTGCTGCTCTTTTTCGGCCTGGCCGGTTTCCTCGCCTTCGGCCTCACCCTCAATCCGCGCGAGGTGCCCTCGCCGCTGATCGACAAGCCTGCACCGAAATTCAGCCTCGCACGCCTCGATGCCCCCGAGACCCAGTTCTCCCTCGAGGAGATGCGCGGCGAGGTGTGGCTGCTCAACGTGTGGGCATCCTGGTGCGTGGCCTGCCGGCAGGAGCACCCGCTGCTGGTGCGCATGGCGCAGGACAAGGTCGTGCCGGTGGTGGGGCTGAACTATAAGGAGGTGCGCGGTGACGGCGCGATCAACGCTCGTGGTCTGTCGCTCGAGGCCGAGACCTCCATGGCCGTGGAGCGCGCGCAGCGCTGGCTTGGCGACCACGGCAATCCCTACATGGTCTCGGTGATGGACATCGATGGCCGGGTCGGTATCGACTTTGGCGTCTATGGCGTGCCCGAGACCTTCCTCATCGACCGCGAAGGTCGCATCCGATACAAGCACATCGGTCCGATCACGCCTGATTCGCTACAGAACGTGTTGATGCCCAAGATCGAGGAGCTGCGCCGTGCGGGCTGAGCACATGCCGTCCTTCCTGCGTCGTTCCCTCGCCTGGCTGATGCTGGGCGCCGCGCTGGGCCTCGCTCCCGCGAGCCACGCGGCCGACGCTGATCCCTCGGTAGCGCCTACGGTGGCTGCCGATCCGCAACTGGAAGCAGACACCATGGAGCTGTCGCACAAGTTGCGCTGCCTGGTGTGCCAGAACCAGTCCATCGCCGAATCCAACGCCCCGCTCGCCGTCGATCTGCGCAACCAGGTGCGTGAACAGCTCGCCACTGGCAAGAGCAAGGATGACGTGGTCGAGTATCTCGTCGAGCGCTATGGCGACTTCGTGCTCTACGAGCCGCCTTTCAAGGGCACCACGTTGTTGCTGTGGCTTGGTCCCCTCGCGCTGCTCATCGGCGGCGCCGCTTGGCTGGCGTACCGGCTGCGTAGGCGTAGCGTCGAGCTTGCGGCCGACCGCGGCCTGTCGGCAGCCGACCGTGAGCGCGCGCGTGCGCTGCTCGAGCGCGCCGACGAGCAAGATAACGCATCTCCGGAGTCCCGTTCGTGACCGCTTTCATCGTCTTTGCCGGCCTGCTCCTGGCCGGCGCTCTGCTATTGGTCCTGCCGCCGCTGCTGGGCGTGGGCGCGCGACGCCGCCGCGAGGAGGCGCGCCAGAGTACCGTGGCGCTCAGGGTGCTGCGTGAGCAGCTTGCCGAACTCGACGCCGAACTGGTCGCAGGACAAATCGATGCCGCCAGCCACGCCAAGAGCCGCGAGGAACTCGAGCGCCGCGCGCTGGAAGAGGGTGAGGCCGCGGTCGAGGTAGCGGAGGCCGCAGATACCCGCCCAAGCCGCGCCTGGGCGGTGATGGTGGGCCTGGCCATTCCTGCTGCGGCCATCGGCGCCTACCTGGTGATCGGCGAGCCCGATGCGCTGAACCCCGAGAACGTCGCCACCCAGCAAGGCTTCACGCAGGACCAGATCCAGGACATGGTGGGCTCGCTCGAGGCGCGCCTGAAGGAAGAGCCGGATAACGCCGAAGGCTGGGCCATGCTCGCCCGCACCTATCTGGTGCTCGAGGACCTGCCCAAAGCCTCCACTGCCTATGAGCAGCTCGACCGCGTGGTGCCGAACAATCCCAATGTACTCGCCGACTGGGCGGACGTGGTGGCCGCGATGGAAGGCTTCGATGGCAAGGCGGCCGAACTGGTTCAGCGCGCGCTTGCGGCCGCTCCCGGCCATCCCAAGGCGCTCGCACTGGCCGGCACGGCCGCCTACCAGCGTAAGGACTTCAAGGGGGCGGCGGAGTACTGGGAGCGGATCCTGGTTCAGATCCCCTCCGGTGACGAAGCCGCGGCTGGCGTGCGTGCCAGTATCAACGACGCGCGCGCCAAGGCCGGGATGCCGCCGCTGGGTGAGAACGAAGGTACAGCGCCGGCGGCGGTCGGTGCCTCCGCGCTCAGAGTTGCCGGACGGCTCGAACTCGCCGGGGCGCTGGCGGACCAGGTTGCGGCTGGGGACACAGTGTTCGTCTTCGTGCGCGGCGAGGCGGGCGGTCCGCCGCTGGCTGCGCTGCGCTTCACCGGCGGGGAGTTGCCCCTGGCGTTCGACTTCGACGGCGCCACACTCATGATGGGCGATGCAGCGGTGCCCGAGCGCGTGGTGATCGCGGCGCGGGTGGCCAAGGGCGGTGACGCCACTGCGCGTGCGGGTGATCTCGAAGGGGAGAGTGCGCCGGTTGCCCCCGACGCCTCCGGAGTGACGGTGGTCATCGACCGCGTGCGGCAGTGATGCCTGCCGGGATGGCCGCGCCGTCGCCGGCACGGTCATTCCGGAATACCTTCAGTCGCGGTACTCGAAGCGTACGCGCTTCACGTTGCACAGCAGCTCGTAGGCGATCGTGCTTGCGGCCTGCGCCACGGTGTTGACCGCAACCTCATTGCCCCATAGTTCCACCCGGCTGTCGATGCGTGCGCCGGGGTGGTCCGTGAGGTCGACCGTAAGCATGTCCATCGACACCCGCCCGATCACGCGAGACGGCCGTCCGTCCACCGTGACCGGCGTGCCGTCCGGCACCACGCGCGGATAGCCGTCCGCGTAGCCCATGGCGACCAGGCCGATGCGGGTCGGTCGCTGGGCCACGAAGCGCCCGCCATAGCCGAGCGGCTCGCCCGACCCGATCTCCCGTGTCGCCATGACTGCGCTCTCGAGCGTCATCACCGGCTGCAGGCCGTGTGCGGCGTCGGGCATCGGGTCGGCACCGTAGAGCAAAATGCCGGGTCGCGCCCAGTCGCGTCTTGCCTGCGGCCAGCCCAGGACGGCCGCAGAGTTCGCTAGGCTGCGCGCGCCGGGCAGGCCGGCTGTCGCCGCGTCGAAGCGTGCGATCTGCTCCAGCGTTGCCTGCTCGCCAGGCTCATCGGCGCGCGCGAAGTGGGTCATGAGCGTGATTTCGCCCACCCGCTCACAGGCGCGCAGGCGCTGCCAGGCGGCCGAGGTGGTTTCGGGCGTGAAGCCGGCGCGGTTCATGCCGCTATTCACCTTCAGCCAGACCTGCAGCGGATGGTCGAGCGGCGTCGTCTCCAGCATGCGCAGCTGTGCTTCGTGGTGCACGACGATCCAGAGTCGGTGTGCGGCCGCCTGCGTCAGCTCAGCGGCGTCGAAGACCCCCTCAAGAAGCAGGATGGGAGCGACGACGCCGGCCTCTCGCAGCGCGAGGGCTTCGTCTAGAAAGGCCACCGCGAAACCGTCCACTTCATCGGCAAGCGCCTGCGCACAGCGCGTGGCCCCATGGCCGTAGGCGTTCGCCTTTACCACGGCAAGCGCCCGACCGCCATGCAGGTGGCGGGCGATGCGGTAGTTGTGGCGTAGCGCAGCGAGGTCGACGAGGGCGCGTGCAGGTCGCATGTGGGCTTCCGGGGGCGGGGCGATACGGGTAAACGCGTGATGGTGCGGGGAAACGCGCTCGCCTGCAATGCCGCTGGGGCGGGGCGCCCGGAATCAGGCGGTGCCTAGCATGCGGCCGCCTTCCGTCCGGGGTTGCCGTCCGGCGTTCCCGCCGTGGTAACGGGTGAGGCCCAGGTCCTCGTGACGGATTGCGGGCTGGCGGCCGGTGACCAGATCGGCCACGAGCTGGCCGGCGCCGCAGGCCATGGTCCAGCCCAGAGTACCGTGCCCAGTGTTCAGGAACAGCTCCGGGAAGGGCGTGGCGCCGATGATTGGTGTCGAGTCGGGCGTCATCGGACGCAGGCCGGTCCAGAACTCGGCCTTGTCCACCGCGCCGCCGCCCGGGAAGAGGTCGCTTACCACCAATTCCAGGGTCTCGCGGCGGCGCGGGTTCAGGCGCAGATCAAAGCCGCCCAGCTCAGCCATGCCGCCGACGCGGATACGGTCGTCAAAGCGGGTCACGGCCACCTTGTAGGTTTCGTCGAGCACGGTCGATACCGGCGCCCGGGCTGCGTCGATGAGCGGAATGGTCAGCGAATAACCCTTCACCGGGTACACCGGGAGATCCAGCCCGAGGCTGGCAGCCATTGGGCGCGAATAGCTGCCGAAGGCGAGCACGTAGCGGTCAGCGGTAAGCAGCTCGTTTTCCGCCTGAGCGTCATTGCCGGCGATGCGTACGCCCGCAATGTGGCCACCACGCTGCACCAACTCGCGCACCTCCACGCCAAAACGGAACTGCACCCCCGCCTGCTCTGCCATCTGTGAGAGCCGCTCGGTAAATAGGCGGCAGTCGCCGGTTTCGTCGTTGGGCAGACGCAGGCCACCTGCGAGCCTGCTGGGACGCTGCGCCAGCGCCGGCTCCGCCCGCGCCACATCATCGCCGGTGAGCAGTTCATAGGGTACGCCGCACTCATCGAGCACGGCGATGTCGCGTGCCGCCGCGTCCAGCTGCGCCTGGGTGCGGAAGACTTGCAAGGTGCCGCGGCTGCGCTCTTCGTAGTGCAGGCCGGTCGTTTCGCGCAGCGTGCGCAGGCAGTCGCGGCTGTATTCCGAGACGCGCATCATGCGTTCCTTGTTCACCGCGTAGCGTGCGCCTGAGCAGTTGGCCAGCATCTTCGCCATCCAGCGCAACTGGAAGAGGCTGCCATCGGCGCGGATGGCGAGTGGGGCGTGGCGCTGAAACAGCCACTTGAGCGCCTTGAGCGGGATGCCGGGTGCGGCCCAGGGCGTGGAGTAGCCGGGTGATACCTGACCGGCATTGGCGAAGCTGGTCTCGAGGGCTGCACCAGGTTGGCGGTCGATCACGGTGACCTGTGCACCTTGCTGCGCGAGATACCATGCTGTCGTGGTGCCGACGACGCCGCTGCCGAGTACGATGACGTGCATTTCAGGTCTCCTGCCGGATATAGGTTGAATATCGGCAGTGTAGGAATGCTTGTGCAGAGAAAGTCACCTATTATTGGCGGTTAAATAGCGATAACGCCTGAATCAGGTGGTGCCTTGGTAGGGATGGGAGTGAAATGCGCGAACTCGACCGTATCGACCTGAAAATCCTCGATCTTCTGCAAAAGGACGGGCGCCTTTCGATGACCGAGTTGGCGCAGCGCGTCGGCCTGTCGGCGACCCCGTGCACCGAACGCGTGCGGCGCATGGAGCGCGAGGGTGTGATCACGGGCTATCACGCGCGCGTGGATCCACACGCGCTCGGCCGGGCGTTGCTGGTGTTTGTCGAGCTCAAGCTGTCGGCCAAGTCCAATGATGCCTTCGACCGGGTGAAGAAGGAGCTCGCCTTCGTGCCGGAGGTGATGGAATGCCATCTCGTGTCGGGCGACTTCGACTACCTGATCAAGGCGCGTATCGCCGAGATGAGCGACTACCGCCGCCTGCTCGGCAACATCCTGCTCAAGCTGCCCTCGGCGACCGAGTCGCGCAGCTACGTGGTGATGGAGGAGGTGAAGGAGTCGCTCTACCTGCCGCCCGAGCTGTGAGCGAGGGCGGGCGTGCAAAAGCAAAAAGGCCAGTCCGGTGCGGGACTGGCCTTGTGCAGGAATGGGGCTGGAGCGGGTGAAGGGAACAGCACCCGGTCGCTAACTCGTTTATTACGAACGTTTTTTCCGATCCAAGCGTCACGGAATGGACTCGATTGTGGACTCAAGTCTTCGGCCTGGTCAACGCAGGCCGTTGCGGGTGATCCAAAGCGAGCCAAGCACATCCATCAACAGCCAGAGCATCGGATTTCATACCGAAGTCTATCTGTCCACTGGCACATCACGCCACAGGCCGCTACGGACAGGTGAGCTGCGTCCTCAAAGGATTGACTCATCATCGACAGGCCCGGTCCCGCCCGCCTTTCGCCCGCTCGATGAACCGCTTCATGGGCTCCGAGGGTTCGCCCCGGCGGCGCAGCAGGTAGGTAGAGAGCACCGGTGGGCTGCCGGCCAAGGGACGAATGGAGATGTCCGGGCGCTGTAGCGTCTGCACCTGCGAGGCGATGGCGAAGCCGATGCCGTAGCCGGCACCGACCAGGGTCAGCATCACGCCCAGGCTGGTCACTTCATCGACCAGCTTGAGCGGCGTGCCTGCGTCCTGCAGCAGCGCTTGAATCTGATGGCGGCAGCCCGATCCCGATTCGGGATGGCACAGAACCAGCGGGAACTTCAGGGCTTCGGCCAGCGGCACCTGCACGTGTGCCAGCAAGGGGTGGCGTGCGGGCACGATCACCGACAGCGGATCGGTCCACACCGGCTCGGCGACGAGGCCATCATGTACCGCGTTTGACAACGCAAAGCCGATGTCCAGCAGATCGTCGTGCAGCGTCTTGAGCTGCTGCGCGAACGGCAGCTCGAAGACGCGAATCTCCATCTCGGGCTCCTCCTCGCGGCTGCGTGCCAGCAAGGTGGCGATGCGGGGCTGCGCCAGGCCGTCGCAGATCGCGATGCGCAGATGGCCCTGGTAGCCCTGTGCCGCCGCCTTGGCACTCTTGACTGCCTGCTCCACGGTGGCCATCACGCGTCGGCATTCGCCTAGGAACACCTGGCCGGCCCAGGTCAGCCGCGTCAGGCGGGTGCTGCGGTCGAACAACTGCACGCCAAGCTGGCTTTCCAGGTCGCGCATTGCTCGCGATACGGGAGATTGCTCGATCCCGAGACGCTCGGCCGCGCGGGCGAGATGCAGCTCTTCCGCGACTGCAACGAAATAGCGTAGCAATCTGAAATCCAAGGCCACCTCCTGTTCGTCTTCTTCTGGTTCGGCCTCTCGGGCGCCAGCATCTCCATCCACATCCCGCCCACTTACGCCCCGCCAGGCTTGCGATGTGCCGGCGCCCTTCCGCCAATGAGGTGCGGAGGGCGACGTTTGCGCCCGCCAGAAATCGACCGTTGGCAGCCGTCTGAGATAGCAGTTCTGCTGTTCATCGAGACCTCTTTTTCGTGCTTCCCCTCTTGCGGTCTGGCTGCACAGTGGTAAGATAGTAATAGATTACTCACTTTTTGGGATGCAAGCAATGAGCGGACACTCCAGGCATCTACCGGCTGATGAGAGGCGCGCGGCCACCGTCGAGGCAGTGGTCGACTTGGCTGCCGAACAGAACCCCAGCGACATCACGACCACGGCCATCGCGCAGCGCATGGGGTTGACCCAGGGAGCACTGTTCCGTCACTTCCCGACTAAGGACGCAATCCTGCAGGCGGTGATGTCCTGGGTTACGGAACGCCTGCTGGCTCGAGTAGACAAGGCCGCAGAAGGTGCTACGTCCCCCCTCGCAGCTCTTGAAGCGATCTTCAAGACGCACATCGACTTCGTGGCCGAGCACCCGGGGGTGCCGAGGATGCTCTTCGGCGAATTACAGCGGCCGGGGGAGACCCTGCCCAAGCAAATGGTGCAGACCTTGACCCGTCAATATGGTGAGCGGTTGCGTCGACTGCTCGAAGCCGGTAAGGCGCGAAGCGAGCTGCATTCAGAACTGGATGTGGACGCGGCCGTCGTCTTGTTCATCGGCACAATTCAAGGGCTGGTGATGCAGTCGTTGCTGGCGGGCGATGTAGCACGCATCCGCCGCGACGCGCCAGCCGTGTTTGCCATCTATCTCCGTGGCATCACGCACACCCGATGAAACGCCTTCCATCCTGCCGCCACGCAGTTGCCCGGTCGGCCGAGAGGCACACCACGGTCATGCGATCGCGTTGCGCCTCCAGCGCGAATCCGCGTCATTCAACACTCAGCCCGACCGCCCGGCGGAACGCACACGCACACCGCGACGACGGCGAAGGCTTGGGAGTTTCCGCGATCAAGTAAAGGCCATGAAGATGACCACTCATCCACAACGCAGCATCTGGCACTGGCTGATCTCCCCGCTCGCGATCGGCTTCGGCCTGCTCACTCTTCGGGAGGGCGGCGCCGTTCTGTTTGTCGACGGCGCGGCGCGCCAAGCCGCCGGCCACTATGTGCCCTTCGTGCTCTGGTTCAATTTTCTGGCCGGATTCGCCTACATCGTCGCCGGCGTCGGCTTGTGGATGCGCCGGCGCTGGGCCGCGTGGTTGGCGATTGTCATCACGGTGGCGACCGCACTCGTGTTCCTCGCTTTCGGAGTGCATGTGGCTTTGGGTGGCGCCTGGGAGCGACGCACGGTGGTCGCCATGACGCTGCGCACGTTGGTGTGGGCTGGCATAGCGGCCATCGCCTGGCGCCGGTCAGCGGCGAATGCGCCGGTCGCACGCGAGCACTGAGCACCTTTATCCAGCGGAAACCCATCGATGAAAACTCCAAACCTCCTCTTCAAGAAAACCCGTTGGGTCGTGATCGCCGTCGTCGTGCTCGCTCTTGGCGGCGCACTGGCGTTCTGGTTGTCGCGCGACCATGGACAACAAGATGTATTGCGCCTCTACGGCAACGTCGAAATCCGCGAGGTGCAACTGGCCTTCCGTCAGCCCGGGCGCGTGATGCAAATGTTTTTCGATGAGGGCGATGCCGTCAGCGCCGGCGATCGCCTGGCCACGCTGGACGCGCAGCCCTACCGAGATGCGCTGGCCGCCGCGCAAGCCCAAGTGCAGGTCGCGCAGGCCGAACTGGCCAAGCTGCGCCGCGGCCTGCGACCGCAGGAAATCACCCAGGCGCGCGAAGCCCTCAGGCAGGCCCAGGCGCTCGCCACCGAGACCGAGCGCAATTTCCAGCGCCAGAGTCGCCTGCTGGCATCGGGCGCCAGCAGCCAGCGCACGGTCGATGCCGCCCGCACGGCGCGCGACCAGGCAGCCGCTGGCGTCGAAGCGGCCAAGGCGGCCCTGTCGCAAGCATTAGAAGGTTTTCGCAAGGAAGACATCGCCGCGGCAGAAGCTCGCCTTGCGGCCGCACAGGCTGCCGCAGCGCAAGCCACGACAGCCTTGGCGGACACCGAATTGGTGGCGCCCAGTAGTGGCACCGTCATCGCACGGGTGCGCGAGCCCGGCAGCATGGTTGCAAGCCAGAGCGCGGTCTACAGCCTGAGCCTGGACAAGCCGGTTTACGTGCGCGCCTACGTGGGCGAGTCGGACTTGGGGCGCATCGCGCCCGGTACTGTGGTACGCGTCAAAAGCGATTCATCAGAGAAGGTCTATCGCGGCCAGATCGGCTTCATCTCGCCGCGCGCCGAGTTCACCCCCAAGACGGTGGAGACGACGGATTTGCGCACGGATCTGGTGTACCGCCTGCGCATCGTCATCGACGAAGCCGACAGCGACAGTGCCTTGCGCCAGGGCATGCCGGTGACGATCGAGGTCGATACGAAAGCCGGCACCCGTATCCCGGCGGGGGAGCGTTGAAATGCAGGCAAGCTCTGCTATCGCCGCCGTGCCTGCGGGTGCGGGCGAAGACGCTGCCGTCGTCATCGAGGGCGTGGACAAGCATTTCGGCGACATAAAGGCGCTGCGGGGCTTGAGCGCGCGCATCCACTATGGGCGGCTGACCGGTCTGGTCGGCCCCGACGGCGCTGGCAAGACGACGCTGATGCGGATTCTGGCCGGCCTCCTGGTGCCGAACGCCGGCCACGTCACCTTGGCAGGCTATGACGTGGTCAAGGACAACGACGCCATTCACGTCGTCAGCGGCTACATGCCGCAACGCTTTGGACTGTACGAAGACCTGACGGTGATGGAGAACATGCGCCTGTATGCGCAGTTGCGCGGCATGGATGCGGACCGCAACGCCGATCTGTTTGCTGAGCTGCTGGACTTCACGCGGCTCGGACCCTTCACCAAACGCCTGGCCGGCAAGCTCTCCGGCGGCATGAAGCAGAAGCTGGGCCTTGCCTGTGCGCTCATGGCGCGGCCGAAGGTGCTGCTGCTGGACGAGCCGGGCGTGGGTGTCGACCCGGTCAGCCGCCAGGACTTGTGGCGCATGGTGCAGGCGCTGACCGATGAAGGCATGGCCGTGGTCTGGTCCACCGCCTATCTCGACGAAGCCGAGCGCTGCGAGAGCGTGCTGCTGCTGAACCAAGGGCAGCTCCTGTTCGATGGCCCGCCGCAGGAGCTGACCGCACAGCTCGAAGGCCGCAGTTTCCGTCTGGAAGACGTCGGTGCCGAGCGCCGAGCGGTCCTGACCCAGGCACTCGACCTGCCCAGCGTGAGCGATGGCGTGATCCAGGGCGCCGGCGTGCGCGTGGTGTTGCGCGAGGGCGCTCAAGCGGAGCAGCTCCAGGCCCTGGCCGATCAGACGCGAGTGGAGCTGGCGCAGGTGCCCGCGCGCTTCGAAGACGCCTTCATCGATCTGCTCGGTGGCGGCCCCGGCGGCACTTCGACGCTGGCCGAGCGTCTGCCGCCGGTTGAGCTGGGTTCCGACATTGCCGTGTCGTGCCGAAACCTCACCAAGCGCTTCGGCGAGTTCACCGCCACCGACAACGTCAGCTTCGAGGTGCAAAAGGGCGAAATCTTCGGCCTGCTCGGCCCTAACGGCGCCGGCAAGTCCACCACCTTCAAGATGTTGTGCGGCCTGTTGAAACCAACTGCTGGCGAAGCGCATGTGATGGGCCATGATCTGCGCCGCGCCACCGGCGCAGCCAAGAGCCGGCTCGGCTACATGGCGCAGAAGTTTTCGCTCTACGGCCTGCTCTCGGTGCAGCAGAACCTGGAATTCTCGGCCGGCGTCTACGGACTGGAAGGCAACACCCGGCGCGAGCGCATTGCCGAGATGATCGAAACCTTCGATCTGGGCGACTGGCTGTCCGCCACGCCCGATTCCCTGCCGCTGGGCTACAAGCAGCGCCTGGCATTGGCTTGTTCGCTGATGCACCGGCCGCCCGTGCTGTTTCTGGATGAACCCACTTCGGGCGTGGACCCGATCACCCGGCGCGAATTCTGGACCCACATCAACGGACTGGCCCGCAAGGGCGTGACCATCGTGGTCACCACCCACTTCATGGACGAGGCCGAATACTGCGACCGCGTGGCCATACTCTCGCGTGGGCAACTGATTGCGCTGGATACGCCCGACGCGCTCAAACGTTCGGCGGTCAGCCCCGAACGACCCGACCCGACGATGGAGGACGCCTTCATTCACCTGGTGGAGTCGGCGGACCGCGAGCTGGAGGCCGCCACATGAACGGCACCACAAAGCACAAGGACGGGAATGGACCACAGCAGACCGACCTGCGCCATTTTGATCTGCGGCGCTTGATCGCCCTGGTCACCAAGGAAAGCTACCAGGCGCTGCGCGACCCCTCGACGCTGCTGATCGCGTTCGTGCTGCCGGTGGTGTTGCTGCTGCTGTTCGCCTATGCGGTGTCGCTGGATGCGAAGGATGTCCGCGTCGGCGTGGTGCTGGAGTCGCCCGGCGCTGCAGCGCAGGAGCTTGCGGCGGCCTTTGCCGGCACAAAGTTCCTGGATGCCCACTTCGCCCATGACCGGCGCGAAGTGGCCGACCAGCTGGTCTCAGGCGACCTGCGCGGCTACGTGGTGATCCCGCAGGACTTCGAGCAGCGGCTGGCCCAGCGTGGCAGCGAGCCGCTGGTGCAGATCGTCACCGACGGCTCCTACCCCAATACCGCCAACTACGTCGAGAACTACGCCCGCGGCGTGGTCCAGTCCTGGCGTGCCGGACTGGACGTCGGAGCACCAGCGCAGGCCGTCATGCTGGAACCGCGCTACTGGTTCAACCCCGAGCTGGAAAGCCGCCGCGCACTGATTCCCGGTGCCATCGCCATCGTCATGACCATCATCGGCACCATGCTGACTGCACTGGTGGTGGCGCGTGAATGGGAGCGCGGCACCATGGAGGCGGTGCTGTCCACGCCGGCCTCGGTGGCCGAAATCCTGATCGGCAAGCTGCTGCCGTACTTCGTGCTCGGCATGCTGTCCACGCTGGGTGCGGCGGCGCTGGCGGTGTTCGTGTTCGGGGTCCCGATGCGGGGCTCGCTGGCGGCGCTGCTGCTGCTGTCGGCGGTGTTCATGGTGCCGGCGCTGGGTCAGGGTCTGCTGATTTCCTCCTTGGCACGCAACCAGTTCCTGGCAGCGCAGATCGCGCTGTTCACGGGTTTTCTGCCGGCTTTCATGCTGTCGGGCTTTCTGTATGAGATCGACGCGATGCCCGCGCCGATCCGGGCCATCACCCGGCTGGTTCCGGCGCGTTACTTCGTCGATTCGCTGAAGACGGTGTTCCTGGCCGGCGACATCTGGGCCGTGTTCCTGCCCAACCTGGCGGCCATGGCGGCGATCGGGGGGCTGTTCTTCGTGATCGCCAAGCGCGCCACGCGCAAGAACCTGGAGTGACGCGATGTTGACTTCCGCATTCTCGTTCACCCGCCTGCGCGCCCAGTTCATCAAGGAAGTGCTCAGCGTCCTGCGCGACCCGCGCAGCCGCATGGTGGTGTTCGTGCCGCCGATCCTGCAGTTGCTGGTGTTTGCCTTTGCCGCGACGCTGGAAGTGCGCAACGTCGATATCGCCGTCTACGATCAGGATGCGGGGCGGTGGTCGCACGAGTTGGTACAGCGCCTGGACAGCGCCCGCTTCATCACCCACGTCCGGCATGTCGACAGCCAGCAGCAGCTGCACGAGCTGATCGACCGTGGCGAGGTGATCGCCGCGCTCGCTATTCCCGTCGATTTCTCGCGCGCCATCGCCGCCGGTGACAGCGGCCGCGTGCAGGTACTGGTCGATGGCCGGCGCAGCAACTCCGGGCAGATCACCGTGGCCTATCTGTCCACCATCGCCGCCGATGTCGGCGCCGAGGTCGTGCCCGACGCCCAGGCACCAACGCCCGTGGTCGTGCGCCACTGGTTCAACCCGAATCTGGTCTACCGCTGGTTCATCGTGCCCGGCCTGACGGGCATCCTGGCGCTGTTCAGCGCGCTGCTCATCACCTCGCTGTCGATTGCGCGCGAACGTGAACTCGGCACCTTCGACCAGTTGCTGGTGTCGCCCACCTCGACGCCAGAGATCATCATTTCCAAATCACTGCCGGCACTCGCAATTGGCACCGCGCTGGGCCTGTTCATGATCAGCGCGGGCGTATTCCTGTTCGGCATCCCGTTTACGGGCTCGTTTGCGCTCCTGCTCGCCAGTCTGGTGCTGTTCATCCTGTCGGTGGTCGGCATCGGTCTGATGATTTCCGCGGTCAGCATGACGCAGCAGCAGGCCATCCTGGGGGCGTTCGCCGTCGGCGTGCCGGCGGTGCTGATGTCCGGCTTTGCGACGCCTGTGGAAAACATGCCTGTCGTCCTGCAATGGCTGGCTCAGGCCATTCCACTGACCCATTTCCTCATCATCGTCGAAGGCAGCTTTCTCAAGGCCATGCCGCCCGGTGACATTCTCGCCAGCCTGTGGCCGCTGGCGGTCATCGCCCTGGCCACGCTGACGATGGCCACCGTATTCGTCCGAGGACGCCTGCAATGAAATCCAAGCCCCGCACTCCCTTTCTTCGCGCAACCGTCACCGGCCTGACCCCTGGGCGCGCGCGTCCGCTCGCGCTGGCCCTGTCCTGCGTGCTGCTGACTGCCTGCGCAAGCGTGGGCCCCGACTACCGCGAGCCGCCGCCGGTCGACGTCGGCAGCGGCTGGAGCTTGCCGTTGGCAAGCGAATCCCAGTCCGCAGACTTGAGCCAATGGTGGTCTGCACTGGACGATCCCATCCTCGATCGCCTGATGGCCACGGCGCTGGCACAGAACCTGGATCTGCGCCAGGCTGCGGCACGCATCGATGAGGCACGCGCCCTGCGCGATCGTGTGGCCGGCGAGGCATTGCCCACCGCCGCCGCTGGCGCGAGCGTCAACCGGCGCCGTCAAAGCGAGAACGGACCCCTGCCCGTAGGCTCGATCCCCGGCCTTGACGCCACGCAGACCATCTACGACGCGGGCTTCGACGCGGCCTGGGAGGCTGACTTGTTCGGGGCCAGGCGGCGCGCGCTGGAAGGCGCCAGCGCCCGCCTGCAGGCGACCGAAGCCGAGGCACAGGGCGTACGCATGCGCGTCGTGGCCGAGGTCGCGCGCACCTGGTTCACCGCCGTCGGCGCCCGCTACGAGTTGCACGCACAACAGGCCACACTGGATACGCTGCAGCAGACCTTGGAATTGGTGCGCCTGCGGCATGCGCTGGGCGACGCGTCGGCCGCCGACGTGGACGCGGCGTACGCCCAATGGACAGCAGTCAACGCGCTCATCCCGGATATCCAGGCGCGACAGCGCGCCGCGATACTCAGCCTGGGCGTGCTGCTGGGCGCGCCGCCGGAGCGGGAGCTGGCACTGCTGGATGGCCCCTTGACGCCGAGCACGCTGCGGGCGCTGCCGGTGCTGCCGGTGGGCGAGCGCGCAGAGATGCTGCGCCGGCGCCCGGACGTGCTGGCTGCGGAACGTCGCCTGGCAGCGAGTTCCGCCGACATCGGCGTGGCCACGGCCGAACTGTTCCCCAAACTCTCCATCGGTGTCGGCGGCGGGTTCCAAGCGCTCAGTACGGGCGATTGGTTCGATGCATCCAGCTCGCGTTTTTCCATCCTGCCGCTGATTTCCTGGCGCCTGTTCGACGGTGGCCGTGTGCGAGCCGAAATTCGGGCACGCGAGGCGGCCGAGCGGCAGGCCGCGCTGGCCTATGAGCAGGCGGTGCTGACGGCGCTGGGCGACGCCGAGCGCGCGCTGGGCGACTACCACGGCGGGCTGGACACGCTTGAGCGCCGCGGTATGGCACTGGATGCCGCGCGCACCAGCTACGGCCACGCCAAGGCGCGCTATGCGGCAGGCGACATTGCGCTGGTCGAACTGCTGGCTGCCCAGCGCAGCCTGCACGAGGCCGAAACCGCAGCCGCACGCGCGCATACCAACGCCGCCGTGCAACTGGTGGCGCTGTACAAGGCCCTTGGTGGCGGCTGGGACGTATCCACGACGGCATCGACCGCAACCCATCCGCTGCGGGGCGCTGCCGCCCCCGTCGCGTTTTCAAGCCGTTGACTCAACACAAGGAGACCGTAATGCAAATCAACGTTGGAAGTCTCGACCGCATTGTCCGCATCGTCGTCGGACTGGTTCTGCTCAGCCTCCCGCTGTGGCTGGATTCATCCTGGCGTTGGCTGGGACTCATCGGAATCATGCCCCTCATCACCGGCCTGGCTGGCCGCTGTCCGGGCTACCGTCTGCTTGGCCTGAGCACTTGCCCGATACAAAAGAAAAAACCGGAGTGAGCATCCCATGAAACTGCATTTTCTGGGCGCTGCGCGCGAAGTCACCGGGTCGTGTTTCTTGGTGGAAGCGCTCAACGTACGCTTCCTGGTGGATTGCGGCATGGTTCAGGGCGGCCGCACGGCGGCGGCGCGCAACCATGAGCCATTCCCGTTCGACCCGGCGTCGATTGATTTCGTGCTCCTGACCCATGCCCATATCGACCATAGTGGGCTATTGCCCAAACTCACGCGCGCCGGGTTCAAGGGGGCCATCTACGCCACTCCCGCCACGGTTGATCTGCTGGGCGTGATGCTGCCCGACAGTGCCCACATCCAGGAGAGCGATGCAAAACGCAATGCGCAGCGACTCCGCGGAAAGGACGCACTGCCGCCGCTGTATACGCTGCAGGATGCCAGCGACTGCTTGCAGCAGGTGCGAGGCATCGAATACGACCGGGAGTTCGCGCCCCGCGTCGGGGTGCGCGCCCGTTTCCGCGATGCCGGGCACATTCTTGGGTCGGCCATCATCGAGGTCTGGGTCACCGAATATGGCTACCCGACAAAGCTCGTTTTCAGTGGCGACCTCGGCCAGCCGGGGCGCCCGATACTGCGCGACCCGACAACCATCGAGGACGCCGACATCCTCGTCATCGAGTCCACCTACGGCAACCGCCAGCACAAGGATTTCTCGGCGACCGAAGAGGAAATGATCGGCATCGTCGAAAAGACATTGTTCGAACGCGGCGGCAATGTCATCGTGCCGGCCTTCGCGGTCGGCCGAACCCAGGAAATCCTTTATCACCTGCACCGACTCACCTGCGAGGGGCGGCTGCGGCAACCGAAGGTATTCGTCGATTCGCCGATGGCCACGCAGGCCACGCGCATCACGCGCGAGCATCTCGAATTGTTCGACGAACAGGCGAAGCGGTTGGCCGGCTGGCACGCGCGCGGCGAGAACCTCCCATACCTGAGTTTCACAGCGAGCGCTGAGGAGTCCATGGCGCTGAACCGGATCCGCTCCGGAGCCATCATCATTTCTGCCAGCGGCATGTGCGATGCGGGACGCATCCGGCACCACCTGCGGCACAACTTGCCACGCCGCGAATGCAGCATCTTGTTTCCCGGTTTCCAGGCGCAGGGGACGCTTGGCCGGCGCCTGATCGAGGGGGCCGAACGCGTGCGCATCTTCGGTGAGGACATTCCGGTACGTGCTGCGATCCACAGCGTGGATGGCCTCTCGGCGCATGCCGACCAAAAGGCGTTGCTGGATTGGGCTCGGGGTTTTATTCACCCCCCGGCGCAAACCTTCGTGGTGCATGGGGAACTGTCCGCCGCCCAGACCTTCGCCGAACTCTTGCAACAGCAACTCGGCTGGCAGGTCACGGTGCCTGAGTATGGTCATGCGCTGCGCTGGCCGGACTTTCTGGCGCACGAGTGATGAAGCCCGCCGAAGATCTCGATGAACGCCTGCGCGCCATCCGCGAGTCGCCAACGTACCGTCTTGCGTACGAAGACATCGAGCTGCTTGGCCAGGAAGAACTGCGGCCGCTGCGACTGCAGCTCGAACTGCTCAAGCCTGACCGCATCCTGCACGAGCAAGGCATTCGCTCGACGGTAGTAGTCTTCGGCAGCGCACGCGTGAGCGATGCCGAGACGGCAGAAGCCCGTCTTGGCGCGCTGGAGCGTCAGGCGCGCGTCACTCCGGAGGATGTCGGGCTGAGGCAAGAGCTTGCCCGAGCCAATCGCCGGGTCGAACAGGCACGTCACTACGAGCAAGCGAGGCGTTTCTCGGGCCTTATTTCGGCGCGTTTCCAGCAGCAAAACCGCCGTGATTTCGTCGTCGTCACCGGGGGTGGGCCCGGCATCATGGAGGCCGCCAACCGCGGTGCTTTCGAGGTCGGCGCACGTTCGATTGGCCTCAACATCACGCTGCCCCACGAACAGGCACCCAACCCCTACATGTGCCCAAATTTGGCGTTCCGATTCCACTATTTCGCGCTGCGCAAGATGCACTTCTTGTTGCACGCCAAGGGCTTGGTGGCCTTCCCCGGTGGCTATGGAACGCTCGATGAGCTGTTCGAGGTGCTCACCTTGATCCAGACCGGAAAGATGCAGCGTATTCCGGTGGTGCTGGTCGGCCGTGCATTCTGGCGTCGCGTAGTTGATTTCGATCTTCTGCTCGACGAAGGCTATGTCTCTCCATCCGATCTCGACTTGTTCACCTGCGTAGACGAAGCCGAGGAAATCGTCAGTGCCCTCGAACGCTTTTACGTCAACAGGGCAGCAGGCGATGGGGCGACATGATCGGCGTCGACGGGTATTGCCGGAGCCTGTGCGGCACCAAGGTGCAGCAGTCGATGCAGTGCGCCACCTTGTTGATTGCCTGTGCATTGTTCAGCCCGATTTCTGCTTTCGGTTCCGACTTCTCGCTCTCTGCAGATCCTCCCTCCTGCTCGCCAGGGCAATCCCTGCGCTGGCGGGGTGGCACCCTGCGCCTGGAGAACGATCTATTCACCGGCTCCGACCGCAACTACACCAACGGTGTCGCGCTAACAGCAGTCTCACGTGATCTGCAAGGCGAGCTCCGTCCCGAGTGCCTGCCACAGCCGATTGGTTTGTACGCCCGCTTCATCGGCTGGGCCGATCCCGGCTTCTGGCGCGATACCGGCGACCAACCGGCATCGCAGAACCTCGTCGTTCGCTTTGGCCAGTCTATGTACACACCCGAGGACAAGACGCGCACCGATCTGATTCCCGACGATCGGCCGTACGCTGGCCTGGTCTACCTGAGCCTGGCGTGGAATCGCCGAATCCACCCACAGGCTGCCAGCTATGAAATGCTGGACGTACGCGAACTAACCCTGGGCTTGATCGGCCACTGGTCGCTGGCAGAGAAGTCGCAGGATCTGGTGCATCGGGTGCGTGGCATCGAGCGATTTCGCGGCTGGGACAACCAGTTGCGCAACGAGCCGGCATTTCAGATGGCCATGGAACGCAAGTTCAAGCCGTACACGGAGGGTGCGGTCCGCCCTGGATGGGGCAGCGACGTGATCGGCAGCTATGCCCTGCGGGTCGGAAACATCGAAACCGCCGCCAGTACCGGCGTGGAGTTTCGCGCGGGCTGGAACATACCGAACGACTTCGGCAGCTATCCGATCCGCCCTGGCGCGGAGAACCGCCCGCCCTCTGGTGTTGCCGATCTGCGCACGACAACGCCGCAATCGGTCCTGGCGCCCAAACCTGGGGCACATGTCTTCCTGAACCTGGAGGGTAAAGCCGTCGCCTGGGACTTCTCACTCGACGGAAACATGTTCCGGAATAGCCACCATGTCAGCCGGCGGCCTTGGGTCGCGCAAGCAGCTCTCGGCATCAGCAGCCAATGGATCGTTGCTGGACGTGGCGTGCGGCTTGCCGTGATGCGCGTTTGGAGAACCCGCGAGTTCGACCAGCAGGCGGGCCATCACGCATTCGGATCGATCGCGCTGAGCTTGGAATTTTGAGGACACCTGCAACCATTCGTTAGACCCAAAGCATTCGTCACAACATCAATGGAGAAATTCGTGAACCAGCCCTTGAAACCCAGATCGTTCTTCACAGTCTCGCTGTCCGTGCTCTTGGCAACCTTCGCCACGGCACTCGGTGCGCAGTCCGCAGAGGCGGCAAAGCCAATGGCGCTTCGTACCATAATGGAAAGACTCGGGCGCGACATGCAAGTCGTCACGGGCGCGATCTCCAAAGAAGACTGGCCACTGGTCGCCGAGCTAGCACCACGAATCGCCAAGCATGCCGAGCCGCCCATGTCGGAAAAGATGCGCATCCTTGCCTGGCTTGGGGCAGACGCTGGAAAGTTTCGGGGTCTTGATGGACAGGTGCATGACGCCGCGACCGCCATGGGCGAGGCCGCAAAGCGGAGTGACGGCCAAGCAGTCATCGCGGCTTTCTCCAAGACCCAGCAAAGCTGCCTAGCCTGCCACCAGAGTTACCGTCGCTCGTTCGTGGAAAAGTTCTATGGAAGTCGCTAGCAGGGGATGGCTACACCTGCTGACGGAAGACTAGCCCCTATCCAATCGATATACCTCGACGAGTTCCAGGTTCCCAAGAAGCCACCCGTTCAGCGATCACGGGTTCCTGCTTCACCCGCCGCAGCACTCGTTGGATCTGACGTGCATGACTCCCGCATGCATGTGGGTCACACGGCACCATCGGATAACGCAGCACCTCGTCCAGTGAGATACGTTTGTGCTTGAGCAGCGGATGCCATGCCGGCACCGCGACCATGAGGGGGTCGCTCCAAAGCACCTTAGCCACGATGCCGTCACCCACTTCACCAGACTGGGCCCTAGGTCATACAGATCGTCATGCAGCCCCTTGATTTGCTGCGACAGTGGCACCTCGAACAGGCGCAACTCGACTTCGGGCTCCTCCTGCCGGCATAGCGCCAGCAAGGTCGGCAAGCGCGACGGGGTGATGCCATCGGACAGCGCAATGCGTTGCTGACCGTGAAAGCCGTTGGCCGCTGCCCTCACGCTGTCGCGGGCTTGCTGCAAGGCAGTGAAGATGCGCGGCACATGTTCCAGGAATTGCTTGTCCGCCCGCGTCAGCCGCTTGCTGCGGCTGCTCCGGTCGCAGTGCTTCAGCAGCGCGGTTACAGGTGGCGATCTCGAAGTCGCCGAACATGCCCATCGACAGTTCATCCGGCGCGATGCCCGCTGGCGCGAGCTTCAGACGCTGCGCCGCCGCCCGTGTCGACAGACCAAATCGCTCGCCCTCGGGGAGTGACGTAAGACGCCGCGACTGTCTTCCTCGGGTCGCTGCGGCCACAGAAGACTAGCCGAGGCGCGCTGGCGCGAGTGCTCTAGCTAGCCATCCGCCATGACCGCCGCCCGCGTTCAAGCAGCGTTGCAATAACTCCGGACACCATTGCCCGCGTGCTGTGAGCCGGCGACGACAGCCGCTGCAAGACATGCCGGCCTCTTCTCCGCACGCATGCGGCTCCCTACGATCATAAGGACTGGTCACGTCACGAGGGACTGCGCATGAACTTACGTCATCTTCGCTGTTTCATTGCTGTAGCCGAGGAACTGCACTTCGGTCGAGCCGCTCGGCGGCTGCACATAGAACAATCTCCCCTATCACGCACGATCCGCAAGCTGGAGACAACTCTAGGCGTGACGTTGCTCAGTCGCACGCCGCGTGGCGCAACCCTGACCTGGGCAGGGCGAGTCTTCTTGGAGGACGCCCGCCGCGTCATGTTGAGCGTTGAGCAGGCAGTGGCCAGAGCGAAGGCTGCTGCATCCGGTTTTCAGGGCACTTTGCGCATCGCGCTGTCGAGAGACATAGGGCGGGCGAGGCTATCAGCACTGCTTGCGCTGTGCCGCGAAGAGTCGCCGCAGGTAAACATCCGGCTCTCCGAAGTACCGCTGACCGAACTCGTGCAGGGGCTGAACGCGGATCTGTTCGACGCCGGCTTTGCAATGGTCGATGAAGTGGAGGCCGGGATCATTGCTCAGCCGTTGTGGGCCGACCCCTTGGTAGTGCTCCTGCCCGCACGGCACCCGCTTGTAGCCTTCAAGGAAGTGCCGTTGCAGGAAGTGGTGAGCTATCCGCTGGTACTTTGTGATCCACGGGCATGCCAAGGTTGCGGTCGGCAGAGCGAACGACTGTTCCGCTCTGTCGATGTCCAACCGATTGTGGCCGAGTACGCCGCTTCTCACGGGCTGATGCTGACGTTGGTGGCCGCAGGGTACGGGCTAGGTTTTTCCACTGCCGCGCACTTGGCAACTTGCCAGCCGGCGGATGTTGTTGTCCGCCCGTTGGCCGATCAGAGCGCATCGATAACCACCTATCTGTTACGAACCGAGGGTGGTATGACGGAGCCGTTGCAGCGGTTCATCGAACGCGCCGAACGTGTATGCCATCAGGACGCAAGCACATCACGCGCGATCTGACGCGGATCTATCGGAAGGTGCGCGGCTAGTTTTCTCGGATTGCGCGATTCATTTTTGGTCTTGCGGCTGACCCGATCTGCATGGCTCATGCGCTGTACTGATTCCAGTTTCGACGCAATTGCTGCGCCCTTCTGTACTCCAGCACCCGCCTGCGGGCTCGCCGCCGCGGTCATTTCACTGACGCGGAACGCATGAGCTTTTGCTGGTTGCAAACCGGCTCATCCGATTGACGCATTGGCACTTTACGCCGTTGGAATTCCTACGGAAAACTTTGACCAGGTTTCGGGTAAAGCGCGGCACCCATGCTTGATTCCAGGGGAGCGCGACCACCAAGCCGCGTGCCGGTCCAAAGGCAAAGCGCCCGCATTATGGTTGAGGAGTTTCAAGCGTAGCAAGATGTAGTTTGCCCTTGGCCGGCCGTCAGCGCCGATGCAACGCCTCCTTCCACGATGCCGGCCGGCCCTGCGCTTCATCCGGATTTCTGGGCAATCGCCTCGCCCACTTGGGCGGTGCGCGTCTGCCGGAGTTCGATCCGACGATGGGACGCACGCGACATGGAGAAATCGAGTTGCCTTGCCTTTGGCGCCAGGATCTACTACCGCCCGATCGAGGCGGCCATCCGTTGGGCGGGCCTGTTGCGCTTTGAGCCGCGGATTCTTGAAACGCTCGGGCCACGGGCCATGCCCGAGCCGAACGACTTTCCGCGCTGGCCCTTGCTGCGCCTTTTTTCCGAGCGCATCTTCGACGCACTGGCACACGATGAACTTTCTTATGGCAAGGCAGGCATGGCGCAGGAATCTCAGCGCCCCGCACTCGACGATCCTGCGTTGATCGTGCGCCACGTCGACCTGAAGGCGTGGATGTCGCATTACTACCCCGGTGAGCGGCCTCCGTTCCTGTTCGACGGCATCGAGCGCGAACTGCACCCTGCGGTGAGCGTCGCCATGCTGAACGTGTTGCTGGCCGATCGCGAGGCCGCCAAGCTGCAGCTTGCCGAACTCGCACAACTGCATACGGCGCTGAAGGCGCAGCACGAAGCGTTGGCGAAGGAGCATGCCATTCGCATCCGAGAGGGCGATGCGCGTGAGCCGGGCCTGCGCAGCGAATCGACCTACCTGAACATCATCGGCGGCCTGCTGACATTGCTGTTGGGCAAGTCCCCCGCGGGCTCTGCCTACTCGTCCTTCCGCAACATGGATGCGGTGGTCAGTGCGCTACTGGCCCACCATGAAGGGCGGCCCGGCATCAGCGAGCGGACGCTGTGGAGCAAGCTGGCACAGGCGCGTCGCCACCTGGAGGCATCGCGCTGAGCCTGTAACAGCAGACTGCAATTGCAGTTGCGTGTTCTGCAGTTGCAGTGAATTCCGCAGCAGCAGCATGTGGAATGCGAGGCACTTTCTGAACAACGCCATCGAGCGTCAAGGAGTGCCTCTCATGTCTTCGCAGACCATCGCGCCGGCCTTGCCGCCCGAGCACCGCATCCTGCGCCGCGCCGAGGTCGAAGCCAAGACCGGCTTCAAGCGCGCGCACATCTACAGCCTGATGAAGGAAGGCAAGTTCCCCAAGGCGCTGCGCCTGGGCGTGCGCGCGGTGGGCTGGGACTCGGTGGAGATCGAACAGTGGATCGCTGATCGCCTCAAAGAACGCGCCTGACGCTTCTTCTCGGTTCATGCCATTCGACGAGGAGAAGCTCATGCAGGTGGTGTCCATCATTTCGACCAAGGGCGGCGTGGGCAAGACCACGACGGCGGCCAACCTGGGCGGCTTCATCGCCGATGCCGGGCTGCGCGTGCTGCTGCTGGATCTGGACGTGCAGCCCACGCTGTCGAGCTACTTCACGCTGGACGTGCGCGCGCCCGGCGGCATCTACGAGATGCTGGCCTTCAACGAACGGCGCATCGAGCAACTGGTGTCGCGCACCGCGATCGCGGGCCTGGACCTGGTGCTCTCCAACGACGACCGCGGCGAACTGAACACGCTGCTGCTGCACGCACCGGATGGGCGCCTGCGACTGCGCCATTTGCTTCCCGTCTTCCGCACGCACTATGACTTGCTGCTGGTCGACACCCAGGGCGCGCGCAGCGTGCTGCTGGAGATGGCGGTGCTGGCGTCCGACCTGGCGCTGTCGCCGGTGACGCCGGAGATCCTCGCGGCGCGCGAGCTGCGGCGCGGCACGCTGCAGCTGATCGAGGACATCGCGCCGTATCGGCACCTGGGCATCGAGCCGCCGCCGCTGCGTCTGCTCATCAACCGTGTGCATCCGGTGTCGTCGAATGCGCGGCTGGTCCAGCAGGCGCTGCGACAGGTGTTTCAGGAACAGGCCGGCGTGCAGGTGCTGGGCACCGACGTACCGGCCATCGAAGCCTATCCGCGCGCTGCGACACGAGGATTGCCGGTGCACCGGGTGGAGTACCGGCAGCCGGCTGGGCGCACGGCGCCCGCGGCGTTGGAGACCATGCGCACGCTGGCCGGCGAACTGTTCCCCGTGTGGCGGGAGCGCTTCGCGCTGGTCACCGGTCGGGCCGATGCGGGAGGGGCCGGCCATGGCGAGCGCGCATGAACTGGCGCGCGGCCGCGAACGGCTGCGCGCGCTGATCGAGTTCGCGCTGGGCGAAGGCTGGCGCGTGGTTCGCACGTCCGGCGGGCACCTGAAATTCACGAAGCAAGGCTGCGCGTCGATCTACACCAGCTCGACGGCGAGCGACAACCGTGCCGACCGCAATGCCCGCGCACAGCTTCGCCGCGCCGACCGGCAAGCGCAGGAGAATGGCCGTGGCTGAGCTGACGCCGCAGGACATGGCTGCCAAGCTGCTGGCCACCGGCTTCGAGCGCAGCGGCCCTTCGGCCGCGACCTTGAGCGACCCCATCGCCGACACGCCGATGGTGGTGACGCTGGACCAGTTGCGGCCCTACGACCACGACCCACGCGTGACGCGCAACCCGGCCTATGCGGAGATCAAGGCGTCCATCCGCGAACGTGGGCTGGACGCGCCCCCCGCGATCACGCGCAGGCCGGGCGAGGCGCACTACATCATTCGCAACGGCGGCAACACGCGGCTGGCGATCCTGCGCGAGTTGTGGAGCGAGACCAAGGAGGAGCGCTTTTTCCGCATTGCGTGCCTGTTCCGCCCGTGGCCGGCGCGCGGCGAAATCGTGGCGCTGACCGGGCATCTGGCCGAGAACGAGCTGCGCGGCGGGCTGACCTTCATCGAGCGGGCGTTGGGCATCGAGAAGGCGCGCGAGTTCTACGAGCAGGAAAGCGGCCAGGCGCTGTCGCAGAGCGAACTCGCGCGGCGACTGACTGCCGACGGCTATCCGGTGCCGCAGTCACACATCAGCCGCATGAACGATGCGGTGCGCTATCTACTGCCGGCGATCCCGACGCTGTTGTACGGCGGATTGGGCCGGCATCAGGTGGACCGGCTCGCGGTGCTGCGCAAGGCGTGCGAGCGCACCTGGGAGCGGCGTGCGCTGGGCCGCACCGTGACTGTGGACTTCGCCACCTTGTTTCAGGACGTGCTGACGCAGTTCGACACACAGCCGGACGACTTCTCGCCGCAGCGGGTGCAGGACGAGCTGGTCGGCCAGATGGCCGAGCTGCTGGAGGCGGACTACGACACGCTGGCGCTGGAGATCAACGACAGCGAAAGCCGCCAGCGTGCGCTGACCAGCGAACCGGCGGCACCGACGCCACCGGCAGCGCCTGTCGTGCCTGCTGGCCCTCCCCCGCCGGTCTCCGCGCCTCGGCAGCCACCCGCCTCGTCTGTGCCGCGCGACACCACGCCGGTCGCGCCTTCGGCGCCAGCAGCGACACCGCTTGCATCGCCCGAAGCGCCGGAGGACCAGCACGGGCAACGCGACGAGCGCCTGCAAGGGCACATCGTGACACCGGCACCGACCACCGAGCGCCTGCAGTCCATCCAGCGGATGGTCGCGGACCAGCTCGGCGACAAGCTGCCCGACTTCGAGGTCGACGCGCTGCGTGCGATCCCCGTGCAGGCTGGCGGGCTCTATCCCATCTCGGACGTCTGGTACATCGAGCCGGGGCTGGACGCGCCGGATCGCCTGCGCGTGCACATCGCGCAGTTCGCGCGCGAGATTGCCGGGGACGCGGCGGTGGCCGACCACATCGAGGCCATCGACGGCGGCATCGGCTTCGTCTGCGTGGCGCCGGCCGTGGGTCAGGCGCAGGCGCTGCCGGCGTTCGCGCGGGCGGTGTTGACCCTGCTGCATGTGCTGAGTGCGGCGCCGCCCTCCGCGAACGGAGTGGACCGCGCGCGGCTGGCCGACGAGCTGGCTGCGCTGCTGCATGGCCATGGCGGCTCGGCTACACGCCTGAGCGATGCTGCGCTGGTGAAGCTGTTCCGTCTGCTGCGCCTGGCGCGCCGGCTGCTGGATCTGGAAGCCGGCGTAGCGAGCCAGGATTCCTGAGCGCAGGAGGCTCCCGTATGTCGGCACCGCACCCGCTCAACCAGGCCGTGATCGCCCAGGCGCTGCATGACCTGCGCAACGGGCAGTTGCGCCGCTGCAAGGCGATGGGCTTCGGCGAGGAGGAGCTGGATGCGCTAAAGCACCCCGAACTCGTGAGCATGCTGGTGAATGCCACGGTGTCGTGGTGCTCGGTGTCGGTGAACCGGGAAGTGTTGAAGCGGCTGCTGAGCCAGGTGCACGACGTGGAGCGGGAGATCGCCACGGTGGACCGCATGCTGCGCCTGGGGGCGAGCACGGAGATGGTCAGCAAGTTCTACGGCCTCACGCATCAGGAAGTGGCGCTGCGCCGCGACATCCTCGGGCTGCCCAAGCGCAAGGGCCGGCATCCGGTACTCGACGAGGCGCAGGACGTGGCCTTGTGGGAGCGCTGGAAGGCCGGCGTCACCGAGCGCCATATCGCCCTGACCGACGACATGGCGATGCTGGCGCTGACCATGGACCTGGCCGAGGCCATGACCCTGCCCATGTCGGTGATCTGGTCGGCGATACGGAACTGGATCGACCAGGGGCTGGTGTAGCCATGACCACGGGCAGCGCACCACGGCGCGATGGCCCGGTTGCGCTGTCGGCGTTGTTCGACGAGGCGCTGCGGCACCTTGAGCCGAAGGAACCGGCGCAGGGCACGGCGCCGAGCCAGGACTGCTTTCTCTACAGCGGCAACCGGCACGAGAGCGTCCCGCGCGCGCTGTTCCTCGACCGGCGCCTGACGCCGCTGGAGCGCAATGCCTGGCAGGTGTTCCGCCTGCAGCTCAACGACGACGGCGTGACCGCCTTTCCCACCTACGACCAATTGCGCCCCTACTTGGCCTCGATGCCCTGCGCGGCACAAGCCTCGCACGAGACCGTGGCGCGCGCCCTGACGCTGCTGCGGCTGACACGCTGGCTCAGCCTGGTGCGGCGGCGGCGCGATCCCAGGACCGGCCGTATCCAAGGCAACCTCTACGTGCTGCACGACGAACCGCTGTCGCCCTTCGAGGCGATGCAGCTCGACCCGGACTACCTGGGCTTGGTCAGTCAGGCGCTCACGCACGCGGCGAAGGCGGTGCAGGTCGTGGGCATGAACACGCTGCGGGAGATCGCCGAAGACCCGCTGCTCAGCGGGCGCACGCTGCCGACCCGCCTGCAAGTGCTGGCGCAGCGCATGGCGCGGCATGGCTGGACGACGCCAGGTTATCCACAGGAGGGTGCGGACCACGAATCCGAAGAAGGCCAGGAAGCCCTTCTTCGGAATGCTGCGCGCCCGTCTTCGGAATCCGAAGCAGGGCCGAAACCCGCGCCGGACGGCTCCCTTCGGATTCCGAAGGAGGACCGTACAGTACGTAATGATCGTATAAATGAAGTACGTACAGTACCGCGCGCGAGGGCCTTGCAGAACCTGCGGCTGCCGGACCGTTTCCTGCGCTTGAAGGACGAGCAGCAGGCCGGCGCGCTGGTGGCGCTGCAGCAGGTGGACGAGGCGCAGAGGCAGGCCGTTCTCGACGAGTGGGCGGCACGCTGCCACAACAGCGCGGTACGCAACCCAGCCGGCTACCTGTTTGGCATCATCCAGAAGGCGATCCGCGGGGAGTTCAAGGCCTGGGCCGGAGAAAGTGCATCGGCACCGCCAGCGCCCCCGTCACCTGCGCCCTCGTCACCGCCGGCATCCCGTGCGGCTGACCCCGAGGTCGCACGAGCCTACCTGGCTCAGCTCCGAGAAGCCTTGCGTGATCGCTGATGTTGACTATCCCCAGGGGATAGCTGGAACAGACATCTTTCCGCCGCGCTCGATTGTCGCCCGCCGAATGACAGGCGAAACTGTCGCCTGTGAATCAGACGAGGACAGCCACGCACGAGCCCGGCCGACGATGGACATGACGACTTCCCCCGCCACAAACGCACTGCAACCACTACAGCAAGACGTTCAGCGCTTGCTGGGCAGATGCCTGCTGCGCCTTCAACAATACGAGCGCCTCATGAAAGCCATCGTGGCCCACCACGAGATTTCAGGCCCGGCGCATTCGCTGGAGGCCATTCGCGCAGCGCGGATTGAAGATGCCGCGACCAAGACCCTGGGCACGTTGGTCGGACAACTGTTTGGTTCGTATGTCGTCACCGATGGAAATGGCGGCGAGGAACGCGACGACGCTCTTCCCGGCGACGTGATTTCCTTTCGCACGCGCGTGCAACTGAGCCTGTCTGCGCAGGACTACGCCAACACCCAGGCCGACCTCAAAGACCTGGTATCGCTGCGCAACACCCTGGTGCACCACTTCATCGATCAGCACGATCTATGGACCGTGGACGGGTGCCGCGTTGCACAGGACGAACTCGGTTCCGCCTACACGCGCATCGATCAACACTTCGAGCAGCTGCGCGGCTGGGCCGAGCACATGGATCAGGCGCGGCGCCTGGCAGCGGAGTTCGTCCAGTCGGATGTGTTCCACGACCTGGTGGTCAATGGCATCGCGCCGGACGGCACGGTGGACTGGCCGGCCGCCGGCATCGTCCGCGCGCTGCGCGAGGCCGCCGCGCAGTTGGCCGTCGAGGGCTGGACACCCATCGCCGCCGCTGGCCGCTGGATCGCGGACCGGCATCCCGAGCAGCTTCCAGCCAAGTACGGCTGCAGCAGTTGGCGGCAGGTGGTGCATGAGTGCCGCCTGTTCGAGCTTCGCTACCGTGAGGTGGAGGGGCAACGGGCCGCCTGGTACAGACCTCGCGAAGCATAGCCCCGCAACGCGGTCTCACCTCCGCGCGAGCCGCGAACACATCCGCCGAGCTATCCCCAGGGGATAGCCGGCACACACAACCTTCCGCGCGGAACAAACCGGGCGCGCATGGGCTGCGGTTTGTTGACTGACAGCCTTCCGGCCGATGCCGATGCTGGCGACTCGCCAATTCACCGCGAGTCGCTCCCATGGCCAACGAACGCACAGAACCCCTGCAACTGAATCTCGGATCGCTGCGCAGCGCGATGTCGCTGACGCTGCACACGCACCACGCTTCGCGCATCTGGCACGGCCGCGCGCCGACCGAGGGGCGCCCAGGCATCATCGGTCTCAACGGCTTCATCGGCGCCATGAACAAGATGAAGCGCGGCGCCGAGCAGGACGACCCGTACTCGGACTGGTGGATGTTGCGGATCGAGGACAAGCTCGCCGACACCAAGACCCGCCTGCAGACCCTGCGCGACCAGGTGGATCAGGCCCTGGCCGACGTGCCACCGGCGCTATCGCTGGGCGAGAACATGAATGTGCAGCCGGTGAAGCTGCCGCTGTTCGTGAATGCGCAGCTCGGCTTCATGGCGGTGTACCTGCTGGCCGACTACGACGACCTGGCGCGCAAACTCATCCTGGCGCACCACACGGCGCTGATCGACCGCAGCACCTTGGAGCGCTGGCTCAATGATGGCGCGCACGCGCTGCGCAGCCTGTTCTCGCTGGCCCAGCAGTACCGCTACTCGGGCACGACGCGCGACGACTTCGCGGCGAAGAACGCCGCGGCGCGAGCGGCGTTGGAGAAGTTCGGCGAGCTGCCGCAGGACGTGCTGGAAGGCACGCGTCGCTCGCGCTTCGCGCCACCGATCGCGCGGCGGACGACCAAGCCCGGCACGCCGCCTGCTTCGCCCGCCATCGAGCCCGACGCGCCGGCTCACACGGATGGCGCAGCCAATCCAGCGACGGGTAATGAGGGTGCTGACGCATGACGGCATCGCCCCCCATCAGCCACTCCACGCGCTTCGTGGCGCTGGAACAGGCGGACTTCCAGCGGCTGGAACACGCAGGCTACCTAAAAGGCCTTTTACAGCCTTTTAAGGGTAAGGGGAGTCTGGAGGCCTGGGCCAGCCAGTGCGCAGCGCTGCGCGACGACGTGATTGGCCTGGCGCAGCGGCGCGTGCTGCCCCAGGCGCGCGCCTACCCCTTCAGCCTGCTCGACGTGCAACTGGCCCAGCAGGCCACTGGCGCAGGGACGACCTTCCTGCGCTGGCGCAACCTCGACCATTCCTCCATGGGCGTGGCGTTGTGGGAGGCCCTGCTTGCCAACCCCGCGACGCCGGCCTCGCTGATCGACGAGCTGTACGCGATGGAACTGCAGCGCATCGTGCTGAACATGCAGATCAGCCTGACCCACAGCATCGCTCGCCAAGCCCTGGAATGCGCCAGCAAGGCCGCCCAGGCCGAAGCGGCCTACCTGCGACGTGTCCACGGACATACCGCGGCCGTTCCACCCACCACCAAGGAGTCACCATGAGCACGCACTTCGTCGGCGAGGGCAACATCGGTTCTGCGCCGGACTACCGCGAATTTCCGAACGGCAACGACGAGCCGCGCCGGCTGCTTCGCCTGAACGTCTACTTCGACAACCCGATCCCGAAGAAGGACGGCGAGTACGAAGATCGCGGTGGCTTCTGGGCGCCCGTGGAGCTGTGGCACCGCGATGCCGAGCACTGGAAGACGCTGTACCAGAAAGGTATGCGGGTGCTGGTCGAGGGCCGCACCGTGCGCGACGAATGGGAGGACGCCGACGAGAACGAGCGCGTGACGTTCAAGGTCGAGGCGCGGCGCGTGGGCATCCTGCCGTACCGCATCGAGTCGGTGGCGCTCAGCACCAAGCCGGCCGGCGGACAGTAATTCGCCCATCGCCGTTCCCCCGAGGGCGGCTGTAGCAACCGTCATACGCCCGCGATGCACCAGCGAGCTATCCCCAGGGGATAGCTCCAAGGTCGTCCACAGCGTTCCAGCCGCCCTCCCGAAACGACGCTCTTGCTGTGCCAGCTCCTGCGATCTATGCACACCGCTGCGGCAACGGACCGCCTGCCGATCACAAAGCGGTGTCTGCATCAATCGGCTTCCTTGCTGCCGGCATCTCCTGGCCCCGCCAAGCTGACGCCCATCCGATGAACCGCACATTTCCAAGGAGGCTTCATGCGCGTGTTTCTGTGCGAGAAGCCGTCCCAGGGCAAGGACATCGCCCGTGTGCTGGGCGCCGGCCAACGCGGCAACGGCTGCTACAGCGGCGCGGGTGTCGTCGTGACCTGGTGCATCGGTCATCTGGTGGAGGCGGTTCCGCCCGAAGGCTACGGCGAACAATACAAGCGCTGGGCCATCGAGCAACTGCCTATTCTTCCTGAGCGTTGGCGTGTCGAGCCCAAGGCGGCGACCGCGGCGCAATTCAAGGTCGTGCAGCAGCTCGTCGCCAAGGCGGGCGAGCTGGTGATAGCGACCGACGCCGACCGCGAGGGCGAGATGATCGCCCGCGAGATCATCGACCTATGCGGCTACCGCGGGCCGATTCAGCGCCTGTGGCTGTCGGCGCTCAACGATGCGTCGATCCGCAAAGCGCTGGGTGCGCTCAAGCCGTCCGCCGAGACGCTGCCGCTGTATTTCTCCGCACTCGCCCGATCGCGCGCCGACTGGCTGATCGGGATGAACCTGAGCCGCTTGTTCACACTGCTGGGGCGCCAGGCCGGCTATACCGGCGTGCTGTCGGTGGGGCGCGTGCAGACGCCGACACTGAAGTTGGTGGTGGATCGTGATCGCGAGATCGCGCGCTTCGTCTCCGTGCCGTATTGGGCCGTGGACGTGCTGCTATCCCATGCCGGCCAGTCCTTCACCGCGAGCTGGATACCGCCCGAAGGCAGCACGGATGCAACGGGTCGCTGCCTTCAGCAGCCGGTGGCGCAGCAGGCTGCGGATCGCATTCGCGCGGCACGCGATGCGCAGGTCGTGTCGGTGGACACCGAGCGCGTGCGCGAGGCACCGCCGCTGCCGTTCGACCTGGGCACGCTGCAGGAGGTGTGCTCCAAGCAGTTGGGCCTCGACGTACAGGAGACGCTGGACATTGCCCAGGCGCTGTACGAGACGCACAAAGCCACGACCTACCCGCGTTCTGACTCGGGCTACTTGCCCGAGAACATGCTTGCCGAAGTGCCGACGGTGCTGGACAGTCTGGCCAAGACCGATCCCGGCCTGCGCCCCTTGATCGACCGCCTCGACCGCAACCAGCGTTCGCGTGCGTGGAACGACGGCAAGGTATCAGCTCACCACGGCATCATCCCGACGCTGGAGCCCGCCAACCTGTCGGCCATGAACGAGAAGGAACTGGCCGTCTACCGGCTGATCCGCGCTCATTACCTCGCGCAGTTCCTCCCGCACCATGAGTTCGACCGGACGGTGGCGCAGTTCTCGTGCGGCAGTCAGTCGCTGGCGGCCGTGGGCAAGCAGATCGCCGTCATCGGCTGGCGCGAGGTGCTGGCGACGCCGGGGCCGGACGATGCCGATGGCGAGGATGCGCAGCGCAGTCAGTTACTGCCCGCCCTGCATGCGGGCCTGTCCTGCCCGGTCGGAAAGGTGGATCTCAAGGCACTGAAGACCCTGCCGCCCAAGCCCTACACGCAGGGCGAGCTGATCAAGGCCATGAAGACCGTCGCCAAGTTCGTGACCGACCCGCGGCTGAAACAGAAGCTGCGAGATACCACCGGCATCGGCACCGAGGCGACACGCGCCAACATCATCAACGGTCTGATCGGTCGCGGCTACCTGGTCAAGAAAGGCCGCGCCGTCCGCGCTTCCGACACGGCATTCACGCTCATCAACGCGGTGCCCTCGGCCATCGCCGACCCCGGCACCACGGCGGTGTGGGAGCAGGCGCTCGACATGATCGAGGCCGGCCAGATGGCGCTGGACACCTTCATCGAGAAGCAGTCCGTGTGGGTCGGTCAGCTCGTGCAGCAGTACCGCGGCGCGACGCTCTCGCTCAAGCTGCCGCCGGCGCCGGCCTGCCCGCAGTGCGGCGCACCGATGCAGCAGCGCACGGGCAAGAGCGGCGCGTTTTGGTCCTGTTCGCGCTACCCGGATTGCAAGGGCACGTTGCCGATCGAGTCCCCGACGGGCCGGCGCAGCGCACCGCGCAAGCGGCGCGCTGCCTCCAAGGCGTCCTGATCCTCGCTTCCCCCCTGCCGCGCCGGCCACTTCACTGGCGGCGAGGCAAACGTCCCGCACCGCGCGGGACTCCAAAGCGCGCGTCTCCTTCTGCAACGGTGTGCGCGCCCCGTCTGCCCGCCATCGGGCGACGGGGCGAGAAGGTCATTGCTCCACGAATCGCGCCCGCCGCCATTCCCTTGATCGGTGTGCCTTGCCTCGGCCACGAGGGGCTTCCTGACGCCTTGCCGCCGCGCGAGCCGTGAGGAGGCCCCTTGGGCCGAGGGTATTCCGTGCCGGTGCCCGCCGGCGGAACAACGGGCTCCCTTTGTGTGTGGATGCACGCCAGAGGTTTCCGGCCCCAGCCACGAAACGGGCCGGGTGCGATTGCTGACGCAGCGAACGGCTTTGACGACGGCCTGCGCTGACGCAGCCCACAGGTGGTTTTCCTTCCTCTCCAGCCGAAGGCCCGCGTGGCCTTCGGCGCCCTGGTCCTTGCCTTGTCCCGTGACGCGGGCCTGCCCTAAAGCGGGCCGTCCGCGATTCGGTTTTCCCTGCGACGGCAGCCATGCCTCGCGCCCATCCTCACGCCATGCGTTGCTGACAGTCGTCAGCGGCATGCCCTGGCAGTCTCGGTCTTCAAGACTGCAACGCGGTTCGCCGCGTTGACCGATCCAGTCCGCTTCGCATCGCCCACCGCGGACGCTCGCCGGCCTGGCGACGATGCACTTTTCTCAACCACCCGAGGGGAACCCCATCCCCTGCGGGATGCGTGCTCCCCGACCCACCAAGGAGCACGGCATGTCTGAACCTTCCGCATCTTCCTCTGCAACCGCAGTGCGCAGTGGTGCGCTGGCCTGGACCGGCAAGCGTCTGCCGCTACAGGTGCTGCGCAGCGCGGCCGGCCACTACATCGGCACGCAAGACGACGAAGGCCCGGTATCGCGGGAGTCCGTCGAGTATTTCCCGAACCACCTCGCAGCACAGCGCGCCCTGGATACCCATGCCTGGACACAGCGCGCTCACCCCTGATTCCCACCCTTCAAGGAGTTCTCTCATGAATCTGTCTTTACCCGAAGACGTGCTCGATCAGATGGCGCTGGAACAGGCGCACTTCGACGCTGCACCGCAGGCCTTCTTCGAGGCCTGGAAGCGCGGCGCGCAGATCGCCGGCCACGAGTGGTTCGGCGACGGCACACGCGAAGGTCTGCAGCGTGCCACCACCAAGTGGGACCTGCGGCCCAACATGCTGATGCTCAACGACGCCCTGGGCGTGCTGAGCAGCGGTCAACGCATGTTCCTGTCCGCGATGGTGAGCTTCTACAACTCCCGCGAGGGCGGCGCGATGCTCAAGCGTTGCGGCTTCGAGGGGCTGTCCGACTTCGGCGGCCTCGATCTGGAACGGCGCCAGGTCATCGCTGACCTCACGCTGCACTACAACGGCTGGTGAGCCGCGCCCTGGCAACCCACCGTCCTTTCATCCCACCCCACGAGGGACATGCGTCCCCGTTCGGGGCCATGTCCCTCCTTCTTTTCGCAGGAGCGGCCATGTCCCGAATCAACATCTTCCACTGACCTGCACCGCCCGCCACCAGGGCGGTCCGACGCCGCAGCCGGCTGACCGGCTGCCACTTCATCCACCCGCTGGGGTTCAATCCCCGGCAGGGGATTGCCTCGGCCATCCTCTGCTGGAGGAATCCCATGTCCCATTCCAACAACCCCTTCGTCCGCGGCTACGACGGCCTGTCCGTGCAGCGGCTCCTCGCCATTTCCTACGACGACGACTGCCCGCTGAGCTACCTCCCGCTGCACGCCTCGCAGTCGCACCTGCCGGACAGCCAGGTCGAGCGCCATGCCTGCATCTTCTGCGACGACTTCGCGCTGATCACCGAGGGCCAGAACGTGCCGCCCGAGCTGGACACGCAATGCCGCAGCCACGGCATCGCCCGAAACCTCGTCTACGCCGTCATGGCCGAAGAAGCCGGCAAGCCGCTGCACGTCGGCGATACCTACTCCGAGGAAGCCGCGCGCGAGGTGGTGCGCCGCCTGCGCTTCGAGACCGGCTTCTACAGCCGTGCCTGGGAAATCAGTTCGGCGCACATCACCGAGGAGGCCGGCCGCTATCTGGCCAACCTGGCCGACATCGACACGCCGACCCGTTTCCTGTTCGTTGCCTTCCGCATTCCCTACAGCCCGGCGGTCGGCGTGAAGCTGATCGCCACGCCCTGGACGGACGAGAACCTGCAACGGGTCGAAGGCATCACCGCCGAGCGGTTGCGGCGAGAGCATCGCCGGAAAGGCATGCCGGAGTCCCTCGTCGAGGTGCTCCACCTGGCTGCGCTCGCCGACGTGCGCCTGCTGATCTTCGATGCCGACGCGCCCGTGCTGGACGGGCTGACGCTCTACGACGACGAGTAACCCGCAACCCATTCGAGCCCCCATGTCGGGGCTCTTCCTTTTCATCGAACTCGGTGGCGGCCGCCGTTTTCAGAAGACGAGATATCTGACGTCCATGGCGCTTCCCTGATGCCCAGGCCAATCCGCGACCTATCGGCAATGCAGGGCGGCGATCAGCGGACAGGACACATTGCCTTGGTGCGCATGGCACTCGCCGACCAGCTTGGACAAGGCTGCCTCGATCCGGGTCAGGTCGGACAGCTTGGCGCGCACGTCGTCCAGCCGTAAGGCAGCCAGTTCCGCCGCCTCGCTGCAATGGGTGCCGTCTTCCAGTTTCAGAAGCTGCCCGATCTCGTCCAGGTTGAAGCCCAGCCGCTGGGCGGCCTTCACGAACCTCACCCGCGCCACGTCCGCCTCGCCGTAACGGCGGATGCTGCCGTAAGGCCGGTCCGGTTTCGGCAGCAGCCCCTTGAGCTGATAGAAGCGGATCGTCTCGACGTTGACCCCGGCCGCCCTGGCGAAGGCGCCGATGGTCAGGCTTTCAGGATCATGGTTCATGGTGCTTGATTCCGTAGTTGACTACGGAAGTAACGTTATCGCATCAGACCAAGACCCGGAAGGATTTCCATGATTGAACCCAAGAACGGTCGCGGCGCCTTGGCCGCCGGTGGCCTCGCCGCCATCCTCGCCTCGACCTGCTGCCTCGGCCCGCTCGTCCTGGTCACGCTCGGCTTTTCCGGCGCCTGGATCGGCAACCTCACCGTGCTGGAACCGTACCGGCCGATCTTCATCGGTTCGGCGCTCGTCGCGCTGTTCTTCGCCTGGCGCGCCATCTTCCGGCCAGCACATGCCTGCAAGCCGGGCGAGGTCTGCGCGATTCCGCAGGTCCGCACGACCTACAAGCTCATTTTCTGGATCGTGACCGCGCTGGTGGTGGTCGCGCTCGCCTTCCCCTACGTCCTTCCGCTGTTCTACTGACAGGAGATCATCATGAAGAAACTTGCCGCCTTCGTGGCCCTGGCCGCCATCGTCGCCACGCCCGCCTGGGCCGCCATCCAGACCATCACGCTCGCCGTGCCCGGCATGACCTGCGCTGCCTGCCCGATCACGGTGAAGAAGGTGCTCTCCAAGGTCGAGGGCGTCAGCCAGGTCGACGTGAGCTTCGACAAGCGCGAAGCGGTCGTGACGTTCGACGACGCCAAGACCTCCGTGCGGAAACTGACCCAGGCCACCGAGAACGCCGGCTATCCGTCCAGCGTCAAGCGTTGAGCATGGAGTAGCCCCATGACACCGATTGCGCGTATCGCCAACAAGGCCGGGGCATTGGGTACCGTCGTTTCCGCGATGGGCTGCGCGGCCTGCTTTCCGGCGCTCGCCAGTCTGGGTGCGGCCATCGGGCTGGGCTTCCTCCAGCAGTACGAAGGCCTGTTCATTTCACGGCTGCTGCCGCTGTTCGCCGCCCTGGCGCTGGTGGCGAACGCGCTGGGTTGGCTGCGCCACCGGCAATGGCACCGCAGTCTGCTCGGCATGGTCGGCCCAGCCATCGTCATCGTCGGCACGGTCTGGCTGCTTGGCACCGCGTGGATGCGGCCCCTGGTCTACACGGGAATGCCTTGATGGTCGGTGTGTCGATCTGGGATCTGGTGTCACCGGCCAACCGCCGCTGCGGGCCGGAAGAGTGCGCACTCCCCCCTAAACACGGATGAAGCGGTCACGACAAGAGAAATGCGACCATGACACAACTGAGAATCACCGGCATGACCTGCGAATCGTGCGCGGCCCATGTCAAGGAAGCGCTGGAGCGGGTGCCCGGCGTGCGTTCGGCGGAGGTGTCCTACGCCAAGGGCAATGCAACCTTGGCCATGACCACAGAGACTTCGACCAACGCTCTGCTCGCCGCCGTCGCCGGACTCGGATACCGGGCCGCGCTGGCTGATTCGCCGACTGCGCCGCCGCGTGGCGGGCTGTTCGACAAGGTGCGCGAATGGGTTGGCGGCATGGACAAGACCGGCCACGGCGACGGCAAGCTGCATATCGCCGTCATCGGCAGCGGCGGGGCGGCGATGGCCGCGGCGCTGAAAGCCGTCGAGCAGGGCGCGCGGGTGATGCTGATCGAGCGCGGCACCCTCGGCGGCACCTGCGTCAATGTCGGCTGCGTGCCGTCCAAGATCATGATCCGCGCCGCGCACATCGCCCATCTGCGCGCGGCGAGCCCGTTCGACGACGGCATCGCATCGGCGACGCCGGCCATCCTGCGCGAGCGGCTGCTTGCCCAGCAGCAAACGCGCGTCGAGGAACTGCGCCAAGCCAAGTACGAAAGCATTCTGGACGGCAATCCATCCATCACGCGGCTGGCGGGCGAGGCCCGGTTCAAGGACGCGCGCACGCTGACCGTGGCGACCGCAGACGGCGGCACGCGCGAAGTGAGTTTCGACCGCTGCCTGATCGCGACCGGCGCGAGTCCGGCGATCCCGCCGATCCCCGGCCTGAAGGACACGCCGTACTGGACCTCGACCGAGGCGCTGGCGAGCGACACGATCCCTGTGCGGCTGGCGGTAATCGGCTCGTCGGTGGTGGCCGTCGAACTGGCGCAAGCCTTCGCCCGGTTGGGCAGCCAGGTCACGATCCTGGCGCGCAGCACGCTGTTCTTCCGCGAGGACCCGGCCATCGGCGAGGCGGTGACGTCGGCATTCCGTGCCGAGGGCATCGAGGTGTTGGAGCACACGCAGGCGAGTCAGGTCGCTCATCGGGATGGCGAATTCGTGCTCACGACCGGGCACGGCGAGCTCTCCGCCGACAAGCTGCTGATCGCCACCGGCCGCAGCCCGAACACGCGCAGCCTGAACATCGAAGCGGCCGGCGTGGCAGTGAACAAGCAGGACGCCATCGTGATCGATGACCACATGCGCACCAGCGCGCCGGATATCTATGCCGCCGGCGACTGCACCGACCAACCGCAGTTCGTTTATGTCGCGGCGGCGGCCGGCACGCGCGCCGCCGTCAACATGACCGGCGGGGAGGCGGCGCTCGATCTCACCGCAATGCCGGCCGTGGTCTTCACCGACCCGCAGGTCGCCACCGTCGGGCTGTCCGAAGCCGAGGCCCACCTCAAGGGGATCGAGACCGACAGCCGCACGCTCACGCTCGACAACGTGCCGCGCGCGCTCGCCAACTTCGATACCCGCGGCTTCATCAAGCTGGTGATCGAGGAAGGCACGCGTCGGCTGATCGGCGTGCAGGCGGTCGCGCCAGAGGCGGGCGAACTGATCCAGGCGGCCGCGCTGGCGATCCGTGCCCGGATGACGGTGGAAGAACTGGCCGACCAGTTGTTCCCCTACCTCACGATGGTCGAGGGGCTGAAGCTGGCGGCGCAGACATTCAAGAAGGATGTGAAGGCGTTGTCCTGCTGCGCCGGCTAGAAATTGAGCCGGAAGCCGGTGGTCAGGATGTAGTCGTTCCTGAGCGCGCTGCCGTTCAGGCGCTGCGAGACCGGTATCTGAATGCCCGCTTCGAGCACCCACTTGCGTGTTACGTACTGCACGGTGGGGGTGAGGAACAGCGTCGTGCCGCCCGAGTTTGGATCGTCAGTCCCGTTGACCTGATCCTTGGCGCCGTGAATGAGGTTGGCTTCCAGCCCGCCGTAAAGAAAGCTGGGGACACCTTCGCCCAGCGTGCCGGGCCACAATCGGCGCTGAACCGACAGGTCGAGGCGAGTGACCGCACCAGCCCGGAAGCCGTTGGCTTCGCCATTCGATTGATAGGCAAGCTGGGCATCCGCGCCCCAGTCCAGCGATTGAAAGGACGCCACCGCGCCGCCCAGCCAGTCCCATGAGCCGGAGCCTGGCTGGAGCATCGGCGGCAACCGTCCCAGGCGATCGGTTGCGCGGTCATCGCCGGTCGGCGCCGTGACGGCGAGAAACGGCGCGATGCGGAAGGTATGCCCTGTCGCGTTGACTTCAAAGGCCGTGTAGCGGCCCATGAATGTCGCATCGCCGAAACCCGCCTGGCTGCGTGTCACGTCCGCCCCGCCCATGTTCATCGACAGCCGCTTGTCGGCATAAGGCAGCACGGCGAAGACCGCAAAGTCGCGGCTGACCCCGTAACCCAGCACGGACATCAGGCCGGAAACCTCCATGCGGCGGTTCATCGACGATGGGTCGTCGGTGCTCTTCATGTAGACGAACTGCTCGCGCAGAATCCACTCGTCCTTGGAGATGGGCAAGGCCGTATTGAAGGTCAGCGGCGCGGCATTGGCGGCCCCCGCCCAGGCGCACAGCATGGTCAGCGCCAGGATGTTTCCGGGCGGGACGTTCATTTGGCTTCTTCCTTGGATACCTTCGCCTCGCCGGGCGTGAAGCCGGCATCATGGATGAGCTGTTTGTAGCGGTCGAGATCGGCCTGCGCGCCGGGTTTGAGCACGATGCGGACGTTCTGCCCCTTCAGGCTCGCGCTCGCATGATCGACCTCGCGTGCCTTACCGAGATTCTTCTCCAGCCCGTAGGCGCAGAACGGGCAGGTCATGCCCTTGACGGCAATGTCCACCACCAGGCGCTCCGCGCCGAAGGCCATCAGTGGCAGGCACAGCGCCAAAGCTGCTGCCAAGTGTTTCAGATATCTTTGCATCACGATGATCTCCTTCGATGATGGGACGCTCAGACCCCGAGCCAGATGCGGATCGGCAGCGCCAGATAGGCGGCGAAGAAGCCGACGCCCCAAAGGATGGCCGAGACCCCATGAATCCGCCGGTTCCAGCGCTGGGCGCTCTCGCACAGGCGCCCCAACTCGGGATCGCTCGGACAGGCTCGCCCAGGCCGGTAGAGCAGCCAGCCGGAAACGAGCAGCATCAGTCCGGAACCCGCGAACACCCAGGCCTTGTGCAGGGCCAGCGTGACCAGGAACGGTGCGGCGCTCGTGACGGCCGCCACGGCGGCGCCCAGGCCCAGCATGACGAACACGATCGGCAGTGCGCAGCAGACCAGCGTGCCGGCTGAGGTGAAAAGCGTCAGCCAACTGACGGCGTTTTGCCGAAGCTGCGACGAATCGGTCTTCATCGCGTGCGCCTACCAGGTGAGCCAGGGGAAAAAGGCGAAGTAGCCATTGAGCAGATACAGGCCGGAGACGACCAGCAGCAGGCTGCCGGTTAGCTCGAAGGCGCGGCGGAACCGCCCGAGCGGCTTCATCTCCTCGATCCACTCCAGCGCGACTGCCGCCAGGGCCAGGGGAATGGCGCGACCAATGGCGAAACTGGTCAACATCGCCGCGCCGAACAACGGCGAGCCGCTGGCCGCCGCCGCGCCCAGCAGCACGACAAGCGCCGGAGTGCACGACGGGCAGACGGCGACCGAGAACGGGATGCCAAGCGCGAACGCGCCCCAGCTACTCCCGACGCGCTTGGCTCTGAACCCGATACTGGGCAAGGGCAGCTTGATCCACCCTGCCCACAGCAGTCCCAGAACGATCAGCCAGGGGCCGAGCAGCAGCCCCCACCAACGTCCGGCCAGTTGCTGTACCCCTTGACCGCCCAGTCCCGCCACGGCGCCCAGCATCGCATGGGCGGCGACCAGCCCTGCAAGGAAGGCCAGGCCGTAACGGACGGCCTCTCGTGGCTCGCGGGCGCGGGTCACATAGGCGAGCGACACCGGCAGCGCAGCGATTGCCAGGGAACTCACGCTGAACAGCAGCCCGGCCAGCAGGCTGATGCCGCTGGCGACACCTACACTTCGGGACGCGAGCTGCGCCAGCGTTTCAAGCTCCATGGCCACGCCCCTCATTGCGCCGATGGAGTTCGGCAATGAGCTGTTCGACGGTCGGCAGCGTGGCGAACGCCAACTCGCCATCGATGGCGAGCGCCGGCAGCGTCAGCACGCCCAGATCGACCGCGCGGTCGAGATCATCGAGCACGTCGACCTCGCACCACTCGACGCTGGGCACGGCGACAACCGCAGCCGCCTTGAGCGCCGTTGTCGTCCCGGCACACTTGGCGCAGCCAGGCGTGTAGAACAGCTCGATCTTCATGGCATGCGCTCCGCTTCACCGCTGACCGCTTCCAGGGCCGCCAGGATCGGGCAGTCATCGACCGGCAGTGCCCCTCCGGCGCACTCGGCGATCAGCACGTCGAGCGCCGCCGACATCGCCTGGATGGCGCGAATCTTGGCGGCGAGCTGGAGCTTCTTCTCGACGGCGCGGCTCTTCACGTCATCGCAGCATGCGCCGTCGGCCTGGCGCAGATGCAAGAGTTCGCGAATCTCCGCGAGCGTGAAGCCGCAAGCCTGGGCGTGCTGGATGAAGCGCACCCGCCGCACCGCATCCTCGCCATAGAGGCGATAGCCGCCGTCGGTCTTGCTCGCCGGGGCGAGCAGCCCCTCGCGCTCGTAATAGCGCAGCGCGTCGGGGCTGATATCCCCGGCCTTTGCCAGCTTGCCGATGGTCAGCATCAGGGCTGGCCGAGGCCGGCGGCGCGCAGGCTCGCCTCATCGACACCGCGATCAGTGCAGCAGCCGGCGAGCCGGCCGTCGATCGCCACTGCCGGCACCGAGCGCACGCCAAGCGCCTTTGCGCGCTGTGCGACGGCCAAGTCGCGCATGTCGAGCACATCGACTTCGCACGAGGAGCAGGCCAGGCTTTTTACAAGGGTTTCGACATCGGTGCAGGCTGGGCAGCCGGCGCTGAACACCTCGACTTTGCGTTTGGCAGTCATTTCAAGGCTCCTGTTGATGTTCGTGATGCGTTGCAGCCACGCGGATGCGTACTACCCCACGACTTAAGGATAAACCTTGGAGTGCACTCAAGAGTCAAGCAGAACGGTCGGACGCATCATCGAATCCACGCTTTCAAGGTCGAGGAATACCGTCTGGATTGGCGCGAACGTGGGTTCAGTTCCCGGATTGCCGTTGTACGAAGGCGAGTAGCCCCCCGTTGCGTGCCCCCCGCGGGACGCTTCCTTTTCATGGAAGGCGGTGACGGCGCGTCGCCGATTCCCGGACGACGGGCTCCCACGTCTGCCGCACGCTTCCCGCATGTTCGCTGGCGTTGCCGGCAGCATGCCCAGGCAGTCGAGACCTTCGAGACTGCGGCGCGGTTCGCCGTGCTGGTTGTTTCGTTCTCCGGGCGCACCCGCGTCCATCCACCTCACCCTCAAGGGACAGACCTCCCTTGCGGGCGGGAGTCCCTTGGTTGCCACAAGGAGTCTCCCCATGGATACCCAAGCCATCCGTGCACAGATGCCAACGCTTGTCGTCGGTCATGTGCCTTCCAACGTCCGTTCGTTCAAGTTCAACATCTTCGACGGCCAGCCCAAGGTTTCGATGCTGGGCTTTCACATCGACCCGAAGCCTTTCGAGGGCAAGGTCATCGCCACCACCGACGAGGCCATCGTCGTCAAGACGGGGCGGGCCGAGTTCGCGGTGCTCGACCGGGCGCTCGTGACTGAGGTGCCCGACGAGGGCGCCAAGGTGCAGGTCGAACCCTATGTCAGACGCCGCTTCGACGGTCAGCGAGCGGACACGCCCGAGGAGCACACCGAGTTCACCGGCTACGGCCAGCCCTACACGGTGAAGCGGTTCGTGCTCGGGTCCGCACCGGCGAAGCTGCCGATCCCCGAGCCGCGCTGCCCCGAGCTGCAGGAGCTGGTCGACCAACTGGAGCAGTTGCCCGCTCCCGATGGTTTCCGGCGCATCACCCACATGCTGGTGGATGCCGGTGCGCGGGACATCACCTGGGTCGATCCGCTGCCCGCCGACATCATCCGCACGCCGCCGGCCCTCGGCTTCACCGTCGCCACGACGAAGTTCCAGGGTCGCGTCACCGTGCTGTATGAGCGTGGCCTCGACCTCTACGCGGTGGAGCTGCACCGCGACGGCGAGCCGATCGAACGGGTCGACGATGTGTTCTTCGACACCCTCGGCGAGACGCTGGAACGGCTGATCGACGACGGGAGCTGGAGACGCATCCGCGTGCAGTGCCTGTCGGGTCGCAAGGCTGTCCGGCACTGACCTCCCAGCAGCTTCCCGCCCTCGCGGCGGGAAGCCTCTCTTCTTGCCTCCCTGGAGATCACATCCATGTCTGTTCGATTCAAGGGCACCGACCTGCGGCCCGTGCTCGCCGAAGCGGTGGTCAATCAATGCCGCGTCATCCTGGTCAAGGATCAGGGCGTGTACTTCCTGGCCGAGCGCGGCGAGCGCCGGCCCGATGGCCGCCAGAAGACCATCGCCTATGCCGCCGGCTGCAACCCGGATGTCGATGCGTTCGATGACTGGTGGGAGCTGGCGCGCGCCGAGTTCGGCGGCGATGACTTCGGCGAGTTCTTCGATCCGCACGATGGCGTTTTCGCGCTCATCCTGAGCGGCGAGGGCGACCTCGATGTGTCCGCCACTGCAACGCACCTGTCGCTGCGGGCAGTGACGCCGACGCGGAAAGGCACCTGACCGTCCCACATTCCCAGCCCCCGCTCCGGGGGCGTCCCATTTCCTGGCGCAACGGCTCTCACTGCGCGCGTTTCATGGTTTCACTGCCTTCACATCGATCGAGCGGGCCGTCTTCCCGGGCTTGTCCGCGGCGAGGACCACGCTGACCACCTTGCCCCGAAGGGTCGGCAGGTAGACGTATTCGCTGCCCTGCCGGATCGGAGTGCCGAGCGGGACGTCGATCTCGACCTCGCCCGTCGCAGTCTGCAGCTTCAAGCTGCCGGCACAGCCGCCCGGCTTGAAGTCGCAATGGGTCAACTTGCTGCCCACCACTTTGCCTTCGAGCGCCTGCTGCGCGAATCCCGGCGCAGGGGCGATCACCAGGAGCACCCCCAACGCAATGCCCCCGACTGCAATCAACTTAGACATGGCTCGTCCTCCTGAGGTCGTTCGCGGCGAGTCGGCCGTCCGCCAAGTGCAGGATGCCGTCGGCCAGGGCGGCCAGCGCTTCGGCATGGGTCACCACCACCACGGTGCGTTCGCGGGAGATCGCCTTCAGCAGTTCGTAGATCATGCCGCCGGTTTTGGAGTCCAGATTGCCCGTCGGCTCGTCGGCCAGCACCAGCGGCGGATCGTTGGCCAGGGCCCGGGCGATCGCCACGCGCTGCTGTTCGCCACCGGAGAGCTCACCCGGCCGGTGGGCGAGCCGCGCGGCGAGGCCCACCCGGTCGAGCAGCGCACCCGCCCTCTGTCTTCGCTCGGCGGCCGCCACACCGTCGAATTCCATCGGCAGCATGACGTTCTCCAGCGCACTCAGGTTGGGGATGAGGTTGAAGCCCTGAAACACGAAGCCCACGGTCTTGCGGCGAAAGCGCGTCAGTCCGGCCGCGGGGAGCGTATTCAACGACTGACCGGCGACCACGACTTCGCCCTCCGTCGGATGATCCATCGCGCCCACGATGTGGAGCAGCGAGGACTTGCCGCTGCCGCTGGGGCCGACGATGGCGAACATGCCTTGCGCGGGCAGGACGAGGTCGATGCCATCCAGGGCAACGACGGTCTCGTGGCCCTTGCGGTAGATCTTGCTCACGCCGTGGAGCGTGATCAATTCGCTGCGGTCATTCATTGCGTATGGCTTCCATGGGCGAGAGCCGCAGAATCTGCCGGATGCCCCAGCTGCTTCCGGCCAACGCCGCCGCGATGCTGATCAGGATCAGCATCGCGAGGGTGCCGGGACCGAGATCCGGGGAAAGGGCAAGCGCGTCGAGGAGCGTGTCCTTGTACTGGGCCGGGAGGAAGGGCGCCACGCCCAGCCCGAAGGCCCTTTGGAGGACGGCACCGCCGCCTGCACCAAAGAGCAGCGTGCCCAGCAGCGCCCCGGCGAGGCACAGGGCCACCGCCTCGGTGAGGAATCCAGCGACGATGCCCCCGTCGGATGCGCCCAGCGCCTTCAGCGTGCCGATCTCCCGCGCGCGGCTACGCACGAGCAGCAGCATGACGAAGAAGACGATCACCGCCATCAGCACGGCCGACAGGGCGATACCGCCGGCGGCGAGCATGCGCACGGCGCGCGTGGCCGTGCTCTGAAACTCGGCGACATTGGTGGGCGCGATGATGTCGGCGGTATCGCCCAGCCGGGCGCGCAGCGCCTGTTCGACCCGTGGCAGATGTGCCGCCGAGTCCGCCCGGACGAACAGCCAGGAGATGCCCGCCGGAACTCCGTAGATGTCGCGGAAGGTGTCCAGCGGCATGAAAAGCTGCATGTCGCCGAAGACGTAGCCGCTGGCGTAGATGCCCACGATCCGGAGCGTGGCGTTCGGGCGGTCGAGGGCGAAGATGACCGGGTGGGTCTTCTTGAGATCGAGGGTCAAGGTCGCGCCGTCGAGCTTGTCCGCCGTGATGCCGACCCACTGGGCGAAGCCCTGGCCGATGATGGCGACGCGCTGGCCCCGATCGGCCTCGGTGAGATCCCGCCCCGCGATGATCCGCGGGTTGCCCGCCTCGCCGTGGGACTCCAGCCGCCGCGCGTCGCCCGGCTCGACCCCGACCACCATTGCGAAGTTGTGCCCCTCGGTGGGCGTCATGGCCAGCAGATAGGGCTCCACCCGAGCCACGTGCTCGATCGCCCGGGCCTGCTCCAGGGCGTCCTGGGGCAGGATGTCCTCGTTGCCCACCATGTTCACGTGCCCCATCGAACCGCGGGCGCGAAGCTGCAGGGTGTTATCCACGTTCTGCTGCAGGATCGCCGTCTGCTTCTCCACCGCACTGCCGATGGCCTGCATCATGAGCAGCAGGAAGCACGGCATGCCGATCAGCACCGCCACCAGGACGAGGTGCGTCTTGCTGCGCAGCAGATTCCTGAGGCCCAGGCGGATCATGCTTGCCTCCGCATCGCCTCGACCGGGGACAGGCGCGCCGCGCCGATGACCGGATAGAGGCTGGCGAGCGCCGCGAAGACGACCGCGCCGCCCAGGATGAGCACGATCGCCCGCCCATCGAAGGAGACGGGCAGATCGAGGAGGCGGGCCAGCGTCCCGGCCATCGGGGCCGCCAGCAGCAGCGCGCCCAAGGCGGAAAGGCCGCTCACGGTGGCGGCTTCGGCGAGAAACTGGACGACCACCTCCGCGGTCGAGGCGCCCAGCGCCTTCAGCGTGCCGATTTCGCGCACCCGCTCGCGCAGGCTCAGGACCATCACGAATACCACCAGTACCGCCCCCACCGCGAAGAGCAGGGCGGCGGCGTAGGCGCTCGTGGCCGCCAGCCCGCCCAGGGTCGTGCGGGCGGTGGAGACCGCCTCCGGTGTCGTCACTACGTCCGCTTCCGGCAGACGCTTGAGGTCAGCGACCACCGCCTCGACATGGGCGACGGAATCGACCGTGACGAAGATCTTCGAGAGCTTGCCGCCAGGCCGGTAGAGCGCGCGGAAGGATTCGATCGGAATGAAGACATGGTTGTCGCCGAAGTCGTTGCCGGTGGTGTAGATCCCGATCACCCGGAAGGGCTGGCCGTTGAGAACCACCTGCCGCTCGGTGCGGGCGAACACCGCAGGATCATCGATGCCGAGACGCTGCCGCGCATACAGGCGCCCGACGACGGCGACCCGCTCGTGCTGATCCGCTGCGCTCAATGCGCGACCTGCAACGATCCGCGCGTTCTCGTAATCCACCTCGCCGATGGCGCGCAGTGCGGCGCCGGGGTGCAAGCCGATCACCATCGCGTAGGCGTTGCGCCGCGAAGGATCGATGTCGGGTTTGTAGACGTACTCGTCCACCCGGGCGAGGTGGCGCGCGTGGGGGATGCTCCGCACGTTCGCCAGCGTATCGACCGAGAAATGTTCCTCCCCGACCGGCTTGTCTCCGCCGAACCCGCCAGTGCCGAAGGCCCCCGCCTCGCGCAGCTCGATCAGGGTACGCACGCGCGCCTCCATCCCCGCGATCTGCTGGCGACCGGCCAGCGCCGCCTGGACTAGCAGGGCGAGCAGGCTGATGACCAGGGCGAGCAGCGCGATCACCACCACGGCCCGCGCCCGGTGGCGAAACGGATTGCGCATGCCCCGCAGCACGGCGCCCATCGCTACCTCGCGGCGGCTGCGGCAGGGCGCGGAGGAACGCCGCGGCCGACGCTCACCACCGCATCGAAAAACAGGCGCGGCCGCCCCCACAGGGAGTTGAAGAAGATGCTGGTGACGGAGATCGCCATCGCCGCCATGGCCCAGACCGGGTAGAGCAGCCCGGTGGCCGCCAGCGGGATGCCGACGCCGTTGAACAGGAAGGCGAGCGCCACGTTCTGCAAGAGCTTGCGGTAGCTCCAGCGGCTCACTTCCCGCGCCGTCACGACCGCGTCGAGGCGGTTGTTGAGGATCACGACATCAGCCGCGTCGATGGCGATGTCGGTGCCGCCGCCCATGGCGATACCCACGTCGGCCTGCATCAGGGCGGGGGCGTCGTTGATGCCGTCGCCCACCATGGCGACCTTGCCCTGCCGCTGCAGGTCGCGAAGCAACTCGGCTTTCTCGCCCGGCAGCAGCCCGGCACGCAGCTCCGTGATGCCGACCTCTTCGGCGATGCGGCGCGTAGCGCGCTCGTTGTCGCCGGTGACCAGCACGCTCGTCACCCCCGCGCGGGTGAGCGCCTCCACCGTGGCGCGGGCCTCGGGCCGCACCCGGTCGCCCAGCGCCAGCACACCCCGCAGCCGTCCTTCGGAGGCCACGCCGACCACCGTGCGGCCGGCGCCTTCGAGAGCCGCGACGCGGGATTCGAGCGGGCCGAGCGTGATGTCCCGCTCGACGAGAAAGTGCGGGCTGCCGACCAGGATCGCCTGGCCCTCGACGTGGGTCACGACTCCCCGGCCGGCGACCGCCTCGAAACTCGCCACCTGGGGCAACGCCAGGCCGCGAGCGAAGGCGGCATCGACGATGGCGCCGGCCAGGGGATGCTCGGAAGCCGCCTCGGCCGCCGCCGCCAGTGCCAGGAGCTCATCTTCCGTGCCTTCCAACGGATCGATTTCGAACAGCACCGGGCGGCCTTCGGTCAAGGTGCCGGTCTTGTCGAACACCACGGTACGTACCAGCCGCAGGGTTTGGAAGGCCTCACCGGTGCGCATCAGGATGCCCTGTCCGGCCGCCTCGCCCGCGCCGCGCACGATGGAAAGCGGCGCCGAAATCCCCACCGCGCAGGGATAGCCCATCACCAGGACGGACAGCGCCGCGAACACCGCACGCTCCAGCCCGCCGCCGAACCCGAGCAGCGGGGCAGCCACGCCCCAGAGAAGGCCGGCCAGGATCGCCGCCGCGACCACCACGGGCGCATAGACGCGCAGCACGCGATCAACCAGGTGGAGCACGCCTGGCTTGAGCGCCCTTGCGTCCTCCACCTCCCGCGCCACGCGGGCAAGGAAGCTCTCTTCGCCGACGCGGGTCACCTGCACCAGCAGTGTGCCCAACCCGTTGATCGAGCCGCCGATCACCGTATCTCCTGTTGCACGCTCCACCGGGATCGGTTCGCCGGTCACGAGCGAGAGGTCCACCGCCGAGTGCCCCTCCATCACCGTGCCGTCCACGGGAACGCGCTCGCCGGGCCGGATGCGCACGAGATCGCCGACCCGCACTGCCTCGATCGGCAGCTCGGTCTCGCCGCCCTCACGCACGACCCGCGCGGTGTCCGGCTGCAGGTCGAGCAGGCGTTTCACTGCCTGGGAGCTGCGGGTCTTGACGATCAGTGACAGCCACTCGGAGAACAGGTGGTAGGTGGAGACCATCACCGCCACCGCGAAGAAGGGTGCCGTCGGATAGCCCGGCCGGTCCAGCGCGAGCCCGATCGCACCGCCGGCCAGCCCGGCGAAGGCGCCGAAAGCGAGCAGCACGTGCTGGTTGAGGATGGCCCGGCGCAGTGACTGGCCGGCCATGTACATGATGTGGCGCGCGCAGCCGAACACCGTGGCCAGCGCCAGCCCGGCGACGATCAGCGGGACGCTCCCGGCCAGCATGCCCGACTGACGGGCGGCGGCGACGGCGAAGACCGTGCCCGCAAGGGCCGCTGCCGTCCCGAAGGCGATGCGGCGGCCCCGGGACGACAGGGTGAGCGCCACGAAGGCGATCAGGCTCACTGTCGCCGTACCGGCAATGGCGACGGACCAGGCGTTCCTCCAATCGGCGATGAGGGCGATGGCGGCCAGGCTGAGCATCACGGCGAAGACGAAGCGCCGCCCCTCCTGCACCAATTCGGCTTCCTCCTCCTCGAAGGCGCGGAGCTTGCGCGGGTCGTGGAGGGTGTAGCCGATATCGCGCAAGGTCTGCATGACGGCCTGCGGCTCGATGCGCTGCGGGTCGTATTCCACCAGCGCCTGCTCATGGGTGAGGCTGACGGCGACTTTCTCGACGCCGGGGAGCCGGCCCAGGGCCCGCTCGATCGTGCCGGTGCACAGCGAGCAATGCAGCCCGCCAATGCGTGCCCGGATGCGCGCACGGTCCGGCCGGGCGGCCGGCTCCTCGCTCCAGAGCTTCAATGCTTCGGGCGTTGTGGCTTGGTTCATAGCGATCTCCTCAAGGCTCTCCGGCGACGACCCGATAGCCCGCACTTTCGATCAGCTCGACGACCCGCTCGGGCGAAGCTTCCTGCGGATCGAGGAGCAACCGCGCGCGCGCGTCCGGCCAGGAAACCTCGACGCGCCGCACGCCAGGCAAGCGGGCGAGCAGCGCCTGCAGCGTCTGCGCACAGCCGCCGCAGTGCATGCCGTCGATCTTCCAGGTCAATGTCTGCATGGCGCCCTCGCGATCTGCCGGAAACGATTTCATGCTAGACCTTTGAGTGCACTCCAAAGTCAAGACCAATTAGCTACGGCGTGGGGGGTGGCACCTTGAAGGACAGGTCAGCACGGCCGGCCCGGCCGCCCCTGATTGGCCGGTGAGCGCAGCTCGGCGAGTCGTGCCACCGTTTCAGGCGCGTGCGCCGTCGAGCGTGAGCGTGCGGCTGGGCACCTCTCCTGCAATGCGGGCATCAGGGAGTGCCGATTGCCGCTCGCATGCGCGCCGTCCTGGCGCCACGCTTCCGGCCATGTTCCGCTGACGTCCGTCAGCGACATGCCCAGGCAGCCACGATCTTCAAGGCTGCGACGCGGTTCCGACCGCGTTGATCACTCCAGTTCGCACCGGCATCCATGCGCGAACGGCCATCGGTTCTCGATGGCGATGCCTCCAAGCTGTTCCATCAACCCACGCGGGGGTTCCACACCTTCCCCGCCTTGGGTCGGGTGTGTCTCCGCCTCATTGTTCCCAGGAGATTCACCATGACCACTTCCACCGAAAAGTCCTACTTCGATCTGCACATCACCGGCCTCGGGTATCTCAATCGCATCCGCGAAGTGAAGCCCAAGAAAGGCGATGCGTTCCTGGCCTGCGACATCGCAGCCCTGAACGGTCCCAGCGATGACGTCTCGTATGTGCGCTTCGACACGCGCGTATCGGGTTCGGAAGCGCAGCACCTGGTGCGCCGCTGCATTCAGGCGGTCGACGCCGAGAAGAAGGTGATGATCGGCTTTCGCCTGGGCGACCTGTGGACCGACACCTTCACCTACTCCAAGGGCAAGCGTGCCGGCGAGCAGGGTGTGAGCCTCAAGGCCCGCCTGCTGTTCGTCAGTTGGATCAAGGTCGACGGCAAGCTCGTCTACAAGGCCGAACCCAAGCCGACCGAGACCGACGAGCGGGAGCCGGAAGTCCCTGTGACGTCCGACGCGCCCGCCGCGCAGCAAGCCTCGGCACCGGAGCCTTCCAGGCCCGTCGCCGATGCTGCCGACGACGCTGCCGATGCCCCCGCATTGGCCGTTGCCGAGTCGTTCTGATCCGCAAGGCCCCATCCCCGGGGCCTTGTCTTCTCTTCGTCCGCAGGAGACCTTCATGATCACCATCCCCGGCCAACTGGCCATCAAGACCATCCACGGCAGGAACGGCGACTTCAACGTCGGCCGCCTGGCGACCTCGATCGGCGAGTTCGTCGTGAAGAACGCCGAACTCGATCAGTACCGCGAGGGCAAGTACGACGGTGATTTCGTCATCGTCGAGATTCGCCCCTCCACGTACAACGCCAACGGCCGCATGGTCATCGAGATCCGCGCCCATCTGGGCGGGATGACGCTGTCCAACATCGACGCCCTGAGCCGCGACGAAGCCCGCCGGCTGAGTCCGCAGGAAGTCGATCCGATCGACGAGGAAGCGCAGGCGCCCGCGCCGGCAACGCCCCCGGCCAAGCCGAAGGCGAAGCCGCGCAGTCCGCGCGATCCCCTGGTCGATACCACGCCGTTCGGCAGCGAACCGGCTCCCGTGTCCGCTGCGGCCTCGGCCGAGGCAGACGACGCGCCGCTGTTCGGTGCCTTGTGGCCCCTGGGCGAGACCGTAAAGCTCGATGCGACCGTGGATCGTCGTGTGCTGCGTCAGCAGCGCGACCGTCTCGACAAGCTGGGCTACGAGTTCGCTCCGTTGTCCCAGGACTGGCACCTCAAAGCTGCCTGATCCATCCGCCGCCTTGCGCGGCATTCCGCCACCCGCCGGGGTTCTCCCCCGACGGGGAGGGCTCCGGCCTTTTCTTCAAGGAGACCCTCATGGGCTGGACCTTCGTTCGTCAGACGCGCGATCAGTTGATCCGCGAGCTGATCGCTCCGCAGGCGTCCGAACGCGCTTGCTGCGAAGTCATCGACCACACGCTGGACGGCGACGTTCTGTGGACCGTGGTTCGCGTCACCGCCAGGCAGGCGGGCGTCATGGGCCTCACGGCCGGTGAGTCCGTCTGCTACATCGGCTGCCATCTGCTGGAAAGCTCGGGCGGCGATTGGGGCTACAAGTCCCTCGATGAGTCCGTGCATCCGTACTACTACTCGTGCCCGCTGCGCTATCTCGACATGGCGCCGGTGCAAAGCTCCGAGTGGCGCGAGCGGGTTCACCGCTTCCACGCGGGGCGCGCTGTCTAGCGGCACGCATCTTCCTTCACCCAACCGGGGCGAGCACGGCCCCGCGGGCTGTGGTTGCTCCTTCTTTTCCAAGAGGACATCACCATGCCTGCACCTTCTTCCGCGAAACCGCTGTACCGCATCGACGAATGCCCCGACCTCATGGCCGACGGTTGCGTCGGTGACGAGCAGGGCAATCTCGTCTTTCTCTCGATCTGGGCGCGCGACACCGCCGTTCAGGAGTTCCTCGCCCGCCTGACCCTCGGCCGGGATGAACAGGGACTGGATCAGTTCCACGTCATCACCGAGCAGGGCGCATCCATCCCGGTCTTCGTCGGCAACGTCGAGAACCTGGAAAAGCGCATCACCCGCGCCTATCGGCGAACGCTGTTCGGTTCGCTGACGAATGTGTGGCTGTTCGATCGTCGCTGCGTGAAGCCAGACAAGGCCAACGCCAGCGCGCTGGCGCTTCTGCCCAGGGATTCCGCTCACCGGCTCGACCGGCTGTGGACGCTGGTGCAGGACACCTGCCCGCTGCCACTGCTCGACCACTGGCGCGACACCGTGCTGGAGCTGTTGCAGACACGGCGGATGCTGACCGGTCTTCCCTTGGCCCTCGGGCCGCTGGAAGGCCTTCGGCTGGCCCTTGATGTCCCGGCACTGACGAAGGCGCTGGGCGAGCTGATCCGCAACGGCACCCTCGGTGCCACGCAGTACGAACTGGCCGCGAACGCACCGCTTCGGCGTGTGGCGTGAGCCATCCCCACTGGCATGCGCGCCGCGCGTGCCCGCCTTCCCTCATCCATCATCAGGAGAAATCCATGGCACTCATGTTTCCGCGCCTGGCGCGCAATTTCATCCGTAACGGCTACTTCCCCACCGACGAACCGACGCTGGAGCGGGCCTTGTCCGCACTGGCGCCGTCTCCCGGCTCCATGTCCATCCTCGATCCCTGCGCCGGCGAAGGCGTGGCGATTGCCGAAGCCGCCCACGCCCTCGGGCGCGAGCAGGTCCAGGCCTTCGTCGTCGAGTACGACGCCGAGCGTGCCCGCCACGCACGGCAACTGGTCGATCGCTGCATCCACGGTGACCTGATGGACACGCTGATCTCGCGCCAGTCATTCGGGCTGCTGTGGCTGAACCCGCCGTATGGCGACCTGAGCAAGGACGTGAACGGCAACATCGGCTATCAAGGCCAGGGCCGTGCGCGGCTGGAAAAGCTGTTCTATCAGCGCGCGCTGCCGCTGCTGCAGTACGGTGGCGTGCTGATCTTCATCGTGCCGCACTACGTGCTCGACGCCGAGCTGGTCGGATGGCTGACGCGCCACTTCGCCGACCTACGCATCTACCGTGCGGTGGAAACGCAGTTCAAGCAGGTGGTGATCTTCGGCCGCAGGATTCGTCAGCGCGACCAGGCGTCGGAGTCGGTCAAGGCCGTGCGTGGTCTGCTGCTGCAGATCGGACAGGGCGACGCCGAAGCCGAGGAGCTGCCGCTCGAATGGCCGTTCCTGCCGTACACCGTCCCTGCCAGCCCGGCCGAGCCGGAGCACTTCTATCGCGTGACGATGGAGCCCGAGCAGTTCGCCGATGAAGTCGGCCGGCTGCAAGGACTCTGGCCGGCGCTCGATACGCACCTGGGGGCCGCGCAGCAGTCGCTGCGTCCGCCCGCGCGGGCCTTGTCGCACTGGCATCTCGCCCTGGCCTTGGCCGCAGGCGCGATCTCCGGCGTGGTGACGTCCAAGAGCGGGCGCGTGCTGGTCGTCAAAGGTGATACCCACAAGGAGAAGACCCTCCAGACGGAGTACACCGAGCGCGACGACGGCTCCGTGGCCGAGACGCGCATCCTCACCGACAAGTTCGTGCCGGTCATTCGTGCATGGGATTTGACGCTGGGCTCGCCCACGTGGGGCGAAGTGCTGACCATCCGCTGATCGCTGTTCCCTGACGGTTCGCCGTCGCTTTCATCCACCCACCGGGGTCACGTTGCCCCGATGGGGTGCCGTGGCCCCTTCTTCCAGAAGGAGATACCACCATGGCACTCGCAGTCCTCAACCTCGCGTCACAAGCACGCTTTTCGCCCGGGCAGGTGGTCATGACCGCCGGCGTCGACGAGCTGGTCCGACAGGGCCGGCTCAACCCCACGCCGTACCTGCGCCGCCATCTTCATGGCGAATGGGGCGATCTGAGCGACAGCGATCGGCGGCAGAACGACGCCGCGCTGAAGTCCGGCGAGGATCGTCTGTTCTCGTCCTACCAGGTCACGCGCGACCTGAAGCTCTGGATCATCACCGAATGGGATCGCAGCGTCACCACGCTGCTGTTGCCCAGCGAATACTGATCCACATCCAGCGGCCTCGCGCCGCTTCTTTCTTCCCACCCAGGGGCATGTCACCGCCCCGTGGGGGAGGTGCATGCCCCATTGCTTTGGAGCATCACCATGTCCCTCGATCTCGAAACCGTTCCCGAAACCGCTGTGCAGGGCGACCTGCTCGAAACGGCTGCTTCACCCCTCACGCTCAGCCTGCAGGACTTCGTATCGGAGTTCGGCGACGAGCTGCTCGATTCGCTGAACCGCGCCAATCCTCCGGTCTACACTGGCCAGGTGCGGGTGCATAGGCAACTGATCCTCGCCGCGCTCAAGCGCAAGCTGTTCCCGGCGCAAGCCGATGTGGTCCATGCCGTCACCGAGCTACTGGTAGACCGCGGCGAACGCGCCGCGATCGTCAATGGCGAGATGGGTTGCGGCAAGACGACCGTCGGCATCGCCACGGCCGCCGTGCTCAACGCCGAGGGCTACCGCCGCACCCTGGTGCTCTCGCCACCCCACTTGGTCTACAAGTGGCGGCGCGAAATCCAGGAGACGGTGGCCGGTGCCAAGGTCTGGGTGCTCAATGGCCCGGACACGCTGGTCAAGCTGCTGAAACTGCGCGAGCAGTTGGGCGTGCCGGCCCAGGGCCAGGAGTTCTTCGTCCTGGGCCGCGTGCGGATGCGGATGGGGTTCCACTGGAAGCCTGTCTTCGTTCGGCGGCGCACGCCTCACGGCGACGTGGGGGCCTGCCCGGATTGCGGGCATGTCATCACCGACCTCGACGGCGAGCCGATCAACCCGGTCGCGCTCGAAGCCGAGGAGTCCCGCCGCAAGTGCAGCCACTGCCGTGCACCGCTGTGGTCGTTGATCCGTCCCAGAGGCCTGTCCGCCAGCGACCAGTCCTCGACCGTGCTCAAGGCACTGAAGCGCATTCCAACCATTGGCGAAGTCACCGCGCAGAAGCTGATGCAGAAGTTCGGTGACGCCTTCCTCGCGTCGATGCTCGGGGACAACATCCACGAGTTCATCAACCTGATGGATGGCAACGGCGAGCTGGTCTTCTCGGACCGGCAAGCCCACCGGATGGAACGCGCGATGGCCAACATGGAGTTCGGCTTCGGCGAGGGCGGCTACCAGCCGTCCGAGTTCATCAAGAGGCAGCTTCCCCAAGGCACGTTCGACCTGCTCATCGCCGACGAGGCGCACGAGTACAAGAACGGCGGCTCCGCACAGGGCCAGGCCATGGGGGTGTTGGCGGCCAAGGCGCGCAAGACGCTATTGCTCACCGGCACGCTGATGGGCGGCTACGGCGACGACCTGTTCCACCTGCTGTTCCGCGCCCTGCCGGGGCGGATGATCGAAGACGGCTACCGGCCGACGAAGAGCGGCAGCATGACCTCGGCCGCGATGGCGTTCATGCGCGATCACGGTGTCTTGAAGGACATCTACTCCGAGAGCACCGGCACGGCGCACAAGACGGCCAAGGGCACCAAGGTATCGGTGCGCACGGTCAAGGCGCCGGGTTTCGGTCCCAAGGGCGTACTGCGTTGCGTCCTGCCGTTCACGGTCTTCCTCAAGTTGAAGGACATCGGTGGCAACGTGCTGCCGCCCTACGACGAGGAGTTCCGCGAAGTCGCGATGGACACGGCGCAAGCCGCGGCCTACCGCGATCTGGCGGGTCGCCTGACCCAGGAGCTGAAGCAGGCCCTGGCGAAGCGCGACACGACGCTGCTCGGTGTGGTCCTCAACGTGCTGCTGGCCTGGCCGGACTGCTGCTTCCGGTCGGAAACGGTGGTGCATCCGCGCACGCGCAACACCTTGGCCTTCGTCCCGGCTCAGTTCAACGAGCTGGAGGTGATGCCCAAGGAACGCGAGCTGATCGAGATCTGCAAGCAGGAGAAAGCAGAAGGTCGCAAGACCCTGGTCTATTCGGTCTACACCGGCACCCGCGATACCACGTCGCGTTTGAAGGTGCTGCTGGAGCAGGAAGGCTTCAAGGTGGCGGTACTGCGCGCGAGCGTGGATGCCTCCCGCCGCGAAGACTGGATCGCCGAGCAGTTGGACCGTGGCATCGACGTGCTCATAACCAATCCCGAGCTGGTGAAAACCGGCCTGGACCTGCTGGAGTTCCCGACCATCGTGTTCCTCCAGTCCGGCTACAACGTGTATTCGCTGCAGCAGGCCGCCCGGCGCTCATGGCGCATCGGCCAGAAGCAGCCGGTGCGCGTGGTCTACCTCGGCTACGCCAATTCCTCGCAGATGACCTGCCTGGGGTTGATGGCCAAGAAGATCATGGTGTCGCAGAGCACATCGGGCGACGTGCCCGAATCCGGACTCGATGTCCTGAACCAGGACGGCGACTCGGTGGAGGTGGCACTGGCCCGGCAGTTGGTGCATTGAGCGTTGCTGAACTTGGCGGCCCCTTCGGGGGCCGCTTCCTTTTTACAGCAAAGCCCTCGGGCAGCACACAGCGGGGTGACCGCCGTGACGTATGTCATTGCTGCCCTGAAAATTCTGCACTATTCTGTCATAGTTTTACCTAGACTGGCCATCACCATGCCTACAAGTACCAGCGAGGGCGAGATCCTCACCCTCAAGCAGGTCGCAGAGTTCCTGAAGGTCACGGACCGGACGATCTACAGGCTGGCCGCAGCCAAGAAGATCCCCGCGTTCAAGGTTGGTGGGACATGGCGGTTCTCCAAGGCGGAGATCACTGAATGGATTCAGCAGCAAACGCAGGGCGGAAAAGCCGATAAGACGTAACCACAGGAGGATTTGATGACCCAGCAGGCCGAAAGCAGTGAGCAGATGGAGCAATCCCTGATCGACATCGCTGTCGAGAGTTGGCGTTTCTCGCGTCTGTTCGGAAAGGTCGTCAGCAAACTCGATGCGGGTGAGTCGGGCCGTTATGTCAATCAGCTCCGCTACTTCCAGAAGAAGGTCGAGGAGAGCCTCGACTCGAGTGGCCTCAAGCTGGTCAACGTCGAGGGGCAGCACTACGACGCGGGTATGGCGGCATCTGCTTTGAACCTCGGGGACTTCGGCCCTGACGACGTGTTACTCGTCGATCAGATGGTGGAGCCAATCATCATGGGGCCGAACGGCCTGCGCAAACAAGGCACGGTAATGCTCAGGAAGGTGGAAGCATGAAGTACGTCGGTATCGACCTGGGCACGACCAACAGTGCCATCTGCTCTTTCGACGGCGAGTCGATCCGGCTCTACAAGAGTCCAGAACAGCACGACGTCACGCCGTCGGCCATCTTCATTGACCGGCGTGGCAACAAGTACGTCGGCTCGCGCGCCTACAACAATGCTGCCCGCAACCCCGACAACGCGGCGGTGCTGTTCAAGCGGCTCATGGGTACGAGCACGCCGGTCAAGCTGCCGGCGGTGAACCTCACCATGACACCAGAGGAATGCTCTGCCGAGGTGCTGCGTGCGCTGTACGGCTACCTGCCGGAAGAGATCCGGGGCGATGGCGACACCGGTACCGTCATTACGGTTCCAGCCGCGTTCAACCAGATGCAGAAGGACTCGACGATGGCTGCCGCTGATGCGGCTGGGCTCGGGCGAGTGGCCTTGATGCAAGAACCGGTGGCCGCCGTGATGAGCGTCATGCGGCAGCGAAAGAATGACGGCGTGTTTGTCGTTTATGACCTCGGCGGTGGAACGCTCGACATCGCAATTGCAGAGAGTATTTCCGGTCGCGTGACACTTCTCGCGCACGGTGGCATCGCCATGTGTGGCGGTCGCGACTTCGACCGGATTCTGTTCGACAACATCGTGAAGCCGTGGCTGCTGGAAAACTTTGATCTTCCGGAAGACTTGACGACCAATCCACAGTTCAAGTCCCTGCTGCGTATGGCCACATGGGCGACAGAGAAGGCAAAGATCGAGTTGTCGCAGAAGGAAGAGGCCGTCGTCAGTCTGCCCGAGACCGAACTCGGTGTCCGCGATCAGGCGGGTGAGGAGATTTACATCGATATCACCATTGATCGCAAACGATACGACGGTCTGATCGGGCCGAAGGTGGAAGAGACCATAGTGTCCGCCCGCGAAACCCTCGAAAAGGCTGGATTGAGCCCACACGACGTCGAGCGTGTTGTCTTTGTGGGTGGCCCAACCCACTACAAGCCTTTGCGTGACAAGGTGGCCTTCGAGCTCGGTATCGCGCCGTCCACCGATGTGAACCCGATGACCGCCGTTGCGGAAGGCGCAGCGGTCTTCGCCGAGTCCATCGATTGGGCGTCGCAAAGCCGTGGACGCAAGAGCGCCCGAGGAGCCATCAGCGCCGGTGGCGCGCTTGATCTGTCGTTCAACTACATCGCGCGCACGCCGGACTCGAAGGCAAAGATCGTCGCCAAACTGGGAAGTTCTGCTCCGGCTGGAGTCGAGTTTCAGATTGACAGTCTGGACACCGGGTGGTCTTCCGGACGCATCGCCCTGAAGGATGGCGCAGGTATCGAACTCAACCTGACCAAGCCTGGCGACAACACCTTCAAGGTGTTTGTGTTCGATTCCAACGGCGGGCCCGTATCGCTGCGTGAAGACAAGATTGTCATCGCACGCACCGCCTCCAGCATCGATGCGATCCCGGCATCGCATTCCGTCGGCGTGGAAGCGCGCGACAAGGTGGGTGGTCGCTTGAGCTTGGATTATCTCGTTCGGGAGGGCGATCAGCTACCCAAGAAAGGCAAGAAGACTTTCAAGGCGGGCGAGTCTCTCAAGGCTGGAAGTGCTGGGTCGATCAAGTTCAAGTTGTGGGAGGGCGACATCTCCGACCCCATCAACGACAACCGATTCATCGGCATGTTTGAGATCAAGGGAACGGATTTCGACGACGGTGTCATCGCCGCTGGCGCGGAGCTGATCTGCGAGTACGAAGTGCTCGACTCCGGCAACATCGTTCTGGAGGTTTCAGTCCCTTCAATCAGCGGTTCGTTCCAGAGCGGGCGTAACTTCTACTCCAGCCAGGAAGGCAAGGTCGACTACACCAACCAGGCGAAGAACATCCAGGAGCAGTCGGACCACACCTTGCAGCGGCTTGACGAGATGGCATCCAAGGTCGATGACCCACGTCTGGAGCAGGCTCGGGAGAAGCTGGAGCAGGCGGGCACTATCAAAACTGACGAAGCCGACCCCGAGACGGCCAAGCAGGCGATGGATCACGTTCAGGAGGCCAAACGGCTGCTGGCGCTGACCCGCAAGGAGCATCTGAAGGACATTCGCCAGCTGGAACTGGACAAGGCAGTCGATTTCTTCGACAAGGTGGTGCGCCAGCACGCCAGACCCACCGAAGCCTCGTCTTTCGACAAATTGGTCAAGACGGCGCAGCTCGCGATTGACAACAACAGTGGCGACTTCGAGTCGCACCTGGATGATCTGCGCGGTCGCAACTTCATGATCCTGTGGCGTCAGGATTGGTTCGTCATCGAGCGCTTCAAGTGGCTGGCCGAGGATACCTACCTCTTCCCAGATGCCCGCGAGCATGCCCAGCTGGTGGCTGCGGGAGCGGAGGCGTTGAAGGCCAATGACATCGACAAGCTTCGTGCTGTAGTAGCCCATCTCGATTCCATCCGCATCGGTTCTGCGGGTGAGGACGACATGCTTGCTGGCGCGAACATCGTGCGGAGTTGACCCATGGCACTCGACGCGTGGCTTCCCATCGGTTTCACGTTGCCCGACGGTGCGAAGGCGCGCGTCGCCCTGTTTGAAGGGGCGGACTGGCAGATCCTTGAGACCCAGGGTGGTGGGCGGGCGCTCGTTGTACGCGAGGCGCTAGCTCAGCATTGGGTAGATGCCGGGCTGATCGATGATGGGACCTTCAACGTCTTCCTGTTCGGCGATCAGCAGCTTCGGTCCATCTCGTGTGGTCCGAGCCAGACGCTGTGCCCGGTCAGCGAGGCGAAATCACCCGACACCAAGGCTGAGGCGCTCGCCTTTGCTCTTGCGTTGAAGGCAACACGCGATATCGATGCGGATTCGGCGCTTCAGGATGCGCTCTACGTTGAGAAGATCACGCGGCTGCTGCCAACCTACAGCATCAGCTCCAGAACTGGCGATGATGTCGTACTCGGCTACTGGCTGACGGGCGGCACCAGCATTCCGGCCACGTCCTTCCGCCGTCTCCGCCAGACCATGAGCTGGCTGGGCGCGAGCCATCTGAAGGATGTCGTGCAGGCAGCGGGCTTCGACGTCGCGGAAATCATTCCGTTGGAGCGCAAGCCAGCGGCGCCTGCCGAGAAAACGGAAGCTGCTCCTGCCGAGAAGGTGGAGGAAGTCAAGCGCGCCGAGCCGGAGCCCAACAAGGTCTTCGAACTCGCGGGGCGTCCCGAACTGGCGACCTTCTTCAACGAGCACATCGTTGACATCATTCTGCACCGCGACCGCTACAAGGCGCTTGGCATCGAATTCCCATCAGCCGTGATCCTGTACGGCCCTCCAGGCACCGGCAAGACCTTTGCGGTCGAGCGACTGGTTGATTTCCTCGGGTGGCCGAGCTTCCAGATCGACGCATCCAGCGTGGCCAGCCCGTACATCCACGAGACCAGCAAGAAGGTCGCCCAGGTGTTCGATAAAGCGATGGAAAACGCGCCATCAGTGCTCGTGATCGACGAGATGGAGGCGTTTCTTGCTGACCGCGAAATGGGATCGGGCCATCACCGCGTCGAAGAGGTGGCTGAGTTCCTGCGGCGCATCCCGGAGGCTGTGAAGAACGAGGTATTGATCATCGCGATGACGAACCGGATTGACATGATCGACCCCGCCATCCAGCGCCGGGGACGCTTCGATCATGTCATCAAGGTGGACTTTGCTAGCGAGCTCGAGGTGCTGTCGCTGCTGGACAAGCTGCTGTCAGCTTTGCCGAAGGAGTCAGACGTGGACTCCAAGCCGCTGGCGCAAGAACTCGCTGGACGACCGTTGTCCGACGTTGCTTTCGTTGTGCGGGAAGGTGCAAGGCTCGCAGCACGCTCTGGCAAGGAAAGGCTGGACCAGGCCAGTCTGCTGGCGGCTTTGCGCACGACACCTGCACGGGAACGTGAAGGCGGCGAAAAGCGGCGCATAGGATTTATCTAAGGGAGACACTGGTGGCAGCGGAGGAAGAAAACAACAAGAAAAATGAAGGCAAGGGCTTCGCCGGCCTTTCATCGCTCGTGTCCGACGTGGACACGACACCGCCACCCCCTGCGCCCAAGACGGAATCCGCCGGCTCTACGACATCCACCGGACGCCCAGCCTCGCAGGCTGCTCAACCGCAATCGCAGCAGCCGACTCAGCGTCAGGCGTATCAAGAGCCTCCGCAACCGTCTTCTGGCTCGTCTGGGGGCAAATGGATACTGGGCATAGCTGCCGTCGTTGGCCTGCTTTGGCTCATCGGCCAGTCCGATAAGAACACTCCGTCACCGGCTCCCGCCTACTCACCGCCCGCGCAGAGTGCAGCGCCGAGCTATTCGCCGCCTGCTCCACCGCAAGCCCCCTCCGGGCCACAAGAATCAAAGCCGCCAGTTGGTCAGGACTTGGTGTTTTCAACGGCTCAGATTCGGTATTGCTTGGCCGAAGACATCCGTATGGAGGGCGCGAAGGCCGCTGTCAACAACTACAGCGACTCCGATGTCGATCGTTTCAACGCCATGGTGGCGGACTACAACAGCCGCTGCGGCAGTTTCCGCTATAGAAGCGGCGCACTGGAAAGCGCGCGCCGCGACGTTGAGCCGTACCGGAGCCAACTCCAGGCAGAAGGCCGGAGCCGATTCGCTCGCAGTCCATCCACGGGCTCCCTGTCGGCACCAGCACCAGCGCGTCCTGCTGCGGATGAGACGGTACGTGCGGTTCAGCAGAAGCTCAATGAGCTTGGCTACAGCGCCGGCCCCGCCGATGGGCTGATGGGAAGGGGCACTCGTGCCGCCGTCATTGCCTTCCAGCAGGACAGAGGCTTGGCCGCGACCGGCGTGGCAGATCAAGCGTTGCTGCTTCAGCTCCAGCGTGCGCCTTCGCGCCAAACCACGGCCGAGACCACTCCTTCGACGCAATCTTCTCCGCCGGCACTACCCAATTCATCACGGATGCCAGACCTGTCGAGACTGGCCTATGAAGAACGATCTGCAATACAGCAGGCGTGCATCCTGAAAAAGTCTGATGGTGCTGCCAGTTACAACAGATGCGTAGCCGCTCAACTCAATGAATTGGCCAACGCGCCACGGCTGCCAGATCTGTCGAAATTGGCCTATGCAGAACGATCTGCAATACAGCAGGCGTGCATCCTGAAAAAGTCTGATGGTGCCGCCAGTTACAACAGATGCGTAACAACCCAACTCGATGAATTGGCCAACGCGCCACGGATGCCAGACCTGTCGAGACTGGCCTATGAAGAACGATCTGCAATACAGCAGGCGTGCATCCTGAAAAAGTCTGATGGTGCTGCCAGTTACAACAGATGCGTAGCCGCTCAACTCAATGAATTGGCCAACGCGCCACGGCTGCCAGATCTGTCGAAATTGGCCTATGCAGAACGATCTGCGATACAGCAGGCTTGCATCCTGAAAAAATCCAATGGCGCCGCTAGCTACAACAAATGTGTAGTCGCGGAGCTTCGCGCATTAGGCAGGTGATAGAGCTTCGATATGACAATGGCAATCTGCTTCAAATGTGGTTCCGCGAAGTCCGGCGCACTGGTTGCCTGCCGGAGCTGCAATGCTGCCCCGCGCGCGAACAGCGAGTACGCCGTTTCGCTCGCCCTGTCCGATCACGTGTCGTCCAAAGATCAACTCGCGCAATACAGCCACGAGTTGCGCAATGGCAAGAAGCTGTCCGTGCCGCGTGAAGCACTCGTGCAGGCGCTTGATGCGCTGAAAGACCCGCAACTTCTGGCGATGCTCGGTGCGCAGCCCCAACCAGCAGATCCTGCGCAAGCACCCGCAACGGTTCGCCAGCATCCGCCCATTCCTCCGGCAGCCCCGCAGCGGGTTGCGCCACCACCACCGCCGGTCAAACCGGAACCCCGTCTCACCACGACCGCGCTGCATCAGTCGGCATTCGCGGTTTTGGGCGTGACGACCCGCGACGACCGCAGGCGCATCGTTGAATTGGCTGAAGAGAAGTCTTTGGAGCTGGACCACGATGTCTGCCAGAAGGCACGCTCTGATCTAACGAATCCACGCACCAGGTTGAGCGCGGAGATCGCATGGCTTCCCGGCGTTTCTCCGCGAAAGGCATCCCAGCTCGTTGAAAACCTGCTCCATGATCCTATGACGGTCAGGGAGGAGTCTGGCTTGCCCACGCTTGCACACTTGAATTTGCTTGCCGCCGCCTTCGAGGCGGTGGATAGCGAACACGATGCGGAAGATCTGGCGAGCTTCATTCAGGAGGTTGCTTACCTCGTGGATGAGATCGATCCCGAAGATGTCTTGCGCGACATCAATGAAGACCGTGCCGTCTCCGGCTTCCCGGAGGTCCGGGCACTTGACCAAATCGAAGCCGAACTGGCGGAACGTAAACGGTACTATCGCAGCGCCATCAAGGACGCCCTCGACAGGTTGCCACCTACGACGCTCGTCCAGGTCATGACGGACACAGTGGAGGGGGTTACGTTGGGCGGCGAGGATCACGCGCCCGAACTGATCGATGACCTCGTCGATAGCTACGAAGTGGAAACCCAGGGCTTTCTGCAGAAGGAAGCTGAGAACGTCCACAAGCTGATCAAAGCCGCCCGTGACTCGGCGAACTCGGGTGAAGCAGCCGTCAAGCCGTATGTGGACAAGCTTGATGCCGTGGCACGTAATTGGGACAAGGTCGCACAGCCTATCCAGCTGAGTGCCAAAGCGCGCGGCATCGATCATGAAGCAAGCCGTGACCTGGCCTACGAGATACGTAGCCTCGCCATCGACCTGTTCAACACGCATGACATGTTGACGCAGGCCCAACGGCTGACTGGCCTGCTTCAAGAGTTGTTTGCCGAGCTACCTGAAGTATCTGAGCGCGTTGAGCAGGATGCGGATGCGCTTGCCGATATCTTCCATGAGCGGAAGCAGGCGGTAGCACGCAGAGACGAATGGGCGCGTGAGATCACCTATCGCGCTGAAATTGGTGTGATGTTCAAGGACACCCTGAGCATTTCGCCCGATGGAATCTCATGGAAAGGGCAGAGTTTTTCTTTGGATTCGATCACTCGAGTTCGCTGGGGTGGTGTGCGCCACTCCGTCAACGGCGTGCCGACGGGGACGACCTACACCATTGCCTTCGGAGACAAGCGCTCGGAGGCGGTTGTCGAGCTAAAGAAAGAGGACATCTACAGCAAGTTTATCGACAAGCTCTGGCGAGCCGTGTGCGTTCGCCTGCTGGGTGAGATGCTGGAAGCGCTGAAGGATGGGCGGGACCTGTACTTCGGCGACGCACTCCTTCACGACGATGGCATCACCCTGGTGAGGCACAAATTTCTGGGTGCCAATGAAAGGGTGCGGTGCACGTGGGGGCAGGTGCAGATATGGAATGCTGATGGATCGTTCTGCATCGGGTCCAAGGACGACAAGAAAACCAATGTCGGCATTTCCTACATTCACGTCGCAAACACGCACATTCTGGAGCAGCTCATTCGCATGGCTTTCAAGAAGCCGGGAATGCGCCGTTTGAGCGATTTGTTGCAGTGATTTAGTCCAAGAATTCAGCGGAGCAGCGATATGGGATTTCTTTCCAACCTATTCGGAGGCAACAAGGAGGACAAGGCGCTGCGCGAGGCGTTGGCCCACATCCACCGCATCCTCGATGACGAGGCGTTTCAACTGGAACTCGTGCATCCGGCAATGAAGGCGATGCTGGAGTCCGCTCCGGCCTACGACAGAGACCCGAACGGCACCGGCCCGTTCGGCTTCACCGAAACCAATCCCATCCCCGTCAACGGGCCAATCGGCCAACTGGCGTATCTGTCCAGACTCGAAACCCAGTCCGGACAGCGCATCCTCTTCCACCGCCTCGGAGCCATCGGCACGGTGGACGTGTTCGAGGCCGTGTCGTTCAACGGAGCCGAGTGGTTCATCCTGTTCGTCGACCTCTACCATCCCCGGCGCTCGCGCCTCACCCCGGACGGCTTTCGGTTCACGAAGGAAGTCGCCCAGTTCTCCGGCTTCCACAAGTTTTGCGAGAACTTCCCTTACGACTTCATCGAGAAGAAGGCGTCCGAGCGCGAGTCGGGCCTGAGCATGGCGTACATCGCCATCAGCAAGGTGTCGGATCAAATCCAGAACCGTGTCTTCAACAGGCCGTTGGCCCACAAGGCCAAGCTCGACCTCGTGAAGAGCCGCTTGTCGAGCGTCCAATCCCAATAGGTGACGCCGATGAAGAAGTCACTTCTGGCGACGCTCGCGACATTGATGAGCCTTCAGGCAGCGCCTGCTCTGGCCGAGAACTACGAGGTGAACCTGACCCGCAAGGGCAGCAACGTCTACAAGATCGACGGCAAGGACATCATCATCCAGACGCGCTACTGCTATGTCTACGCCTACTCCGAGGAAGCCATCCTCAAGACGTCAGGCTATGGCGGCGAGGTCATCTTCTTCGACAGCAAGGACAAGTGCGATGTGAAGGCGGTCTTTGGTCTGTCGAAGCAGGAGCCGGGGAAATACGTGGTGACGGTCAGTCACGAGGACGATGACTGGTATGAGGTCTTCGGGACGAACTCGTACATCAAGACATCGAGTTGCCTGTCCCTCGCGCTCGGCGAGGAGGCATACCTGACGATTTCGCCTTCCGGTTCCGGAAGGCTGCGGTTTGAGGATGGCGACGACTGCATGGTCGAAGGCGTCTACACCAAGCTGCGGCTATGAGATGGAGATGAGGAGCCGTGGCTGCTGCTGACGACAAACAACAAGGAAACGCCACGGGCTTCTCCGGCCTCTCGACACTCGTCTCGGATGTAGAAGAGGATCGTCCTGCCAGCAAACCTGTTCCGGAAGTCGCCCCGCCGCCGAGCGCCCCACCACCTCCAGAGCCCCCTCCCATGCGGGCCGAGGCAAGCCCGGCTGCTTCCGCCACGCCTCAGCCGCCAACGGGAAAGGGCGACACTTCTTCCGATGTGACCACCGGCAAGTGGATGGTCGGCATCGGGTTGGGAATCGGGCTTCTGCTCATCATCTTCGTCAACGCGACCAAGAACGAGTCCACCCCTTCGACGACGGCTCCGGTTGCGCAAGCACCCACCACGGCTGTCGCCGCCTATCCACCGCCGACTGCTGCGCCAGTCACACCGAGACAGCAGCCTGCTCCGGAGGCATTCAGCCACCGGAACGCAGCCACGGAATCCGTGAACGTGCTCGGCCAGCAGATCGTGTTCTCAAATCCGAGTGGCTATTGCACGCCAGGAAAATCGGCGCGCGAAGTGGATCTGATGGACTTGGCACGACGCTCCCTCGGAGAAGGTTCCCGCCTCGTGCATGCGGCAGTCCGCTGTACCGAGCTGGAGGACTACCGCGAGGGCCGGAGGGAAATGCTGGATCACTGGCTGCAGATCCAGCTCATCGGCCCGAAGGGGAATTTCCAGCGAATCGAAATGCCACGAGAGGCATTCCTTTCCAGTCTTTCCAAGTCGAGTCCGCGGGTGAACGCAGCCGAACTCAATCGACGGTTGAAAGCGTCGTTCGAGAACAGCGACATCAGCCTGTCTGATATGAAGTTTGAGCCGATTGGGCGGGACGGGAACGCGGTCTATTTTTCCATGCGGATGAACATGAGCGTTGGGGAAACCAGCCGACCGGTCACGGGGATCAGCGGGATCACGCTCCTGAACTCCCTCCCGCTCTCGATCAATGTTTACGAAGGTACCGGCTCGCCGCAGAGCCGTGGTCAGTTGCAAGCTGTCCAGCAGGAGCTGCTGAACAGCCTCCTCACCGAGAACTGATGATGAACAAAGTAAGAACAATATTCTCCGCCCTGTGCTTCTGCTTGTTGGCTTCGGTCGCCTTGTCGGTTGCCGCGCAGTCGGCCGGTTACACCAAGCTCAACGTCAAAGGCCGAGTCCAGCTTGAGGTTCCGAGCGACTGGACGATCAGCGATGCGGAACAGCGCAGGCGCGTCAAGGAGTTTGCGGAGAAGGTCACCGGGGTTGCCACTGAGCATGTGGCATCGCTTTCGGCGCAGTCCTATCCAGCACCATCGCGGGTCTTTGTCCGGGTGTCGTTCATCCCGATGGAGCCGCCGCTTACTCAAGCGGATGTCCGGCAGGAGGTTCTGGCCAACAAGCAGCAGGTGCTCAAGGACTTGGCGGACGTGTGGCGCGAGGAGTCCCCAACGATGTGGGCGGGCATGGCGAAGTACGGCATGAAGGAAGTTGGACGCCCGAGCTTTGCCGTCGAACAAATTGGAGGCCAGACCGCCCTGATCATTCGCTACGGACGCACATCGTCGGCCAACTCGGCAGAGACGATGCGGGTGACTCAATACCATGTGCCGCTGGGCGCTGAGAAAGCCCTGATCACGCTTTCGTACATTGAGGGCGATCCGCAGGCAACGGCGGCGCACAACCGATTGAAGAGCAGCATCGTGATTCGATAAGAAGAACAGGAACAGCCAATGGCCTACGAAGACCCCAACGCCCCGTCGCCTGCCACCAGCGGCTACGCCCAACAATCAACCTCGCCCGTCGATCAAAGCAAGACCTTTCTTGGAGGGCAGCATCACCCGTGGCGGCGACTGTTTGCGCGCACGGTCGACATTTGCACCGCGGGCTTCGTGCTGTTCCTTCTTTTGATATTTGCTTTCGGAGCGACGATGCCCGAACAGGCAGCGGGCTTCGCAAAGGCAATCGAAAATCCCATTATCGCCAGTGTCGTGCTGTATCTGATCTGGCTGCCCGCCGAGGCTCTGCTTCTCTCGCTGTTCGGGACGACTCCGGCGAAGTGGCTGTTTGGCATCAGGGTCGCACATCCGGGCGGCGACCTGCTGAACTTTTCAGAGGCGCTGAACCGCTCATTTCTTGTCTTTATTCAGGGTGTCGGTCTGGGCATTCCGTTCGTCGCATTGTTCACGCAACTGTTTGCGTATCGGCGGCTCACGAAAACGGGCACGACGTTGTGGGATACATCTGCCGGCGCAGTGGTACTCCACAAAAAATGGGGGGTGGTTCGCGCGCTTGTGTGTACCGCCGCCGTCTTTGCTGTGCTGATTTTGATGAGCGCATTGAACGCCGTAGGAAATCGATAACCACAACAGGAGAAGACAATGGCTTACGAAGATCCGAACGCACCGTCATCTGCGCCGGCGCCCACAACGACGCCAGCGGCTACGCCAGCACCAGCTACGACCGAGAAAAAGTCTGGTTCATGGGACTGGCTTTGGCCGTCCATTCTGGCCGTTATCATCGTCAAGCTGTTTGGCCTTGTCGGCGGGTTGGTTGCCTTTGGCAGCTATTACTGGCTGAAACCAAAGCTGGGAACATGGGGGGCTGTTGCCGCTTCCGGTGTCATTGGCGTTGTTGTCGCAATTGGCCTCTTGGCGATGATTCGATGACCCCTGTCTTCCGTCCATGTGAGAAAGAGCGTTGCCCTGCCTCCCACCGAGCTGCCAGCCCCGGCAGCACTTTCCAGCCTCTATAGATCCATCGTCGCAGTTCCGGCCCAGCAGCGAGCCAGTCACGCTGGCTGATTGATATGTGCCCCTCCCTTGGGAAATGGGGCGCCGCGCGTTTCGGATTTTCGGCATCCCGCGCAGCACGTTTCTGCAAAGGTGAAGGCATCCCGTCACAGTGGGGTGCCACATGCTGCCGTCTCTGCCTCGTTTCCTCTGCATCTTCGCCGTGCTCAGCGGCCTACTGCCCGGTTGCACGACGACACCGGCCACCCCTGATCAGTTAGAAGCGCCACCCGACGAGATAGCTTCGGTGGTGGACCAGGGGCTGGTTCCGGTGGCCCGCTACGGCCGCTACACCCTGGTCGAGCTGGTACCGGAACCTGCGCAGCGTGATCTCTTGCAGCAGGCGGTGGAAGTCTCGATTCCGCCCATGCTCGATGCCAGCGTGGGCGATGCCATGCGCCACGTCTTGCTGCGCTCCGGCTATCGGCTCTGCGATGCGGCCGAGGCCGCCACCCTCTACGCGCTGCCGCTGCCTGCCGCACACCTGCGCCTGGGCCCGCTGATGCTGCGCGATGCATTGCTGACCCTTGCCGGCCCCGCCTGGGAGCTGTCGGTCGATGACTTGACCCGCCAGGTCTGCTTCAGCCGGCACGGTACTCCCACCTTCCTTTCCGCCAACCCGCCCGGCACCGCCACGCCCGTGCCGGACGCCGACCGGCCCGAGGAGATGCAGCCATGACCTTTCCCAAGGCGCCATCCGAGCGCAATTCCCGCACGCGCTGGCTCAAGATCGCCGCGGCCTTCTGGCTGCTGCTCATCAGTGCCGTGGCACTCATCAACAGCGTCGGCCTGTCTCGGCTCGCCGAACAGACCCAGAGCAGCGCACAGGATGCGCAGGTCAAGGCGCTGGGCCTGCGCGTGGCCGATCTCGAACACCAGGCCAATGCGGACAAGCGCCGGCCGGTGCCGATCAGCCAGGCCGAATTCGCCAACGCGCGGCAGGCGCTGGACGAGCGGATGACGCGCCTCGAAGAGGCCGACGAGACGAGGGCCTTGGCCGTCGTCCTGCAGACGCTGCAGGCGCGCGTGAGCGGAATCGAAACCCGCCTGGAGAAGACCCGGCAGGTGGCATCCGCCGCTCGCGCGCGCGCTCCGGTTGCGACGAAGCCCAAGGTGCCGGAGCCGCCGTTCCGGGTGCTCGGCGTGGAGCTGCGGGGAGGCGAGCGCTTTCTGTCGATCACCTCCACCGCCGCGGCCTCGCTCGCGGGCGCCCGGCTGCTGCGTGAGGGCGATGCCGAGGGCGGCTGGCAACTGCAGTCCATCGAGGCGCAGGCGGGCGTGTTCCAGGTGAACGGCCAGACGCAGCGCATCGCGGTGCCGTAGGAGGTGTCATGACCCCCACGCTCACTTCGTTCGCTGCCCCCCGAGGGGGCTTCAGCCTCCTTGAGGCGGCTCGGCGGAGGCTGACCATGATCCTGCGGTCGTTGCTCGCTGCCGTCGTCCTGTTCGCCGCCTTCGGCGCATCCGCCCAGCCGGCCCCGGTGACGAACTCGCGCATGGTGCCCGCCCAGGTGCAGCCGGGCGCTGATGCCGCGCTCGACGAGAGGCAGGCGCGGGAGTGGGGGCTTCGCTCCGAGGAGTGGGCGCGTTACCGGCAACTGATGCAGGGGCCGCTCGGGGTCTATTCGCCCCAGCTCGATCCGCTCACGGCGCTGGGCATCGAGGCCCGCAGCGACGAGGAGCGCAGGCGCTACGCGGAGTTGCAGGTGCAGGCCGAGGCCCAGCGCGTCGGCAAGACGCTGGCCTACCAGCGCGCCTACGACGCGGCGTGGCAGCGCCTGTTTCCCGGCCAGCCGCGCGTGAGCCTGCCCGGCGCCAAGGCGCAGGGTGCCGGCAACACCGGCTCCGGGCGCCTGGCGGTCTTCGTCAAGGCCGACTGCGCACCGTGCGCGCAGCGCGTGCAGCAGTTGCAGGCGGCCGGCACGGCCTTCGATCTCTACATGGTCGGCAGCCGTCAGGACGACGCGCGCATCCGGCAGTGGGCCACCCAGGCGGGCATCGACCCGGCCAGGGTGCGCGCCCGCACCATCACGCTCAACCACGATGCGGGGCGCTGGCTGTCGCTCGGCCTGTCCGGCGATCTGCCGGCCGTGGTGCGCGAGGTGAACGGCCGATGGCAGCGGCAATAGGTACCCCGGGCCGGAAGCGTCGGCCATCCCGCGTCGCCATCCGCTGCGCCAGCGTCGCGCTGCTGCTCGCCACCGGCGGCTGGGCGTTGGCCGCCCTGGCGCGGGAAGTGCCGCCGCCGGCCTATCGACTGGCGGCGCATCGTGCAGACGTGCCGGCGGCGGTGCTTTACGCGGTGGCCTTGCAGGAGAGCGGCGCCATGCTGCGCGGGCGCCTGATCCCCTGGCCGTGGACGCTCAACGTCGCCGGCACGCCGCAGCGCTACGCCACCCGCGCCGAGGCCTGCGCGGGGCTGCACCGTGCGCTCGCCCACACGCCGGCCAATCGCATCGACGCCGGCCTCGGCCAGGTCAATCTCGGCTACCACACGCATCGCTACACGCAGCCGTGCGAGCTGCTGGACCCGTACCGCAACCTCGCCATCGCTGCGGAAATCCTGCGCGAACAGCACACGCCGGGCGAGGACTGGCTGCTTGCCATCGGCCGCTACCACCGGCCCGCCGGCGGGGCACCCGCGGCGCGCTACCGGCGCAGTGTGCATCGGCACCTGAACCGCGTGCTCGACCCCGGCGGTCCCGTTCCAACCCTTCAGGTCACCACGCCATGAACCACATCGTCCTCATCGCCGCCATCGCGCTGCTGCCCACGACCACGGTCTTCGCCCAGATCGCCTCCGCGCCGCTGATCGTCGTCGAAGACCGCGGCGGCGACTCCGCGCTGCCGTACTACCAGTCGCTGAATCCTCAGCCGGACCAGGCCACGCCGCCGGCCCCGATGCCAGCCCCGCGCGTGGGCAACGCGGCCGACGCCGAAGCCGCCATGCTGCCGGTGCGCTCGACGCAACTGTCGCCGGGCGAGGTGCAGCGCCGCGTCATCCGGGCGCCGGGCCTGACGGCGCTGTTCCTGATCGGCGACGACGAGCGTTCGCGCGCCTGGCTGCGGCAGCGGCAGGCGGCGCTGCGCGAGCTGCAGGCCGTGGGCCTGGTGGTCAACGTGGAGTCGATGGCCGCGCTGACGGCGCTGCGCAGGCTGGCTCCCGGCCTGACCCTCTCGCCGGCCTCCGGCGACGACCTGGCCCAGCGCCTGGGCCTGCGCCACTACCCGGTGCTCATCACGTCCACCGGCATCGAGCAGTAGGTGCGCAAATGGCCCAACCGCATGCGGTCGAGGTGCTGCTGCGGCCAGCGGTGGAGCTTTACACCGTGGCGGTCTGCACCGGCGCCGCGATTCTGTGCCTGGTGGCACCGTGGTCGCTCGCGCTGAACCCGCTGCTCGGCCTGGGCTCGGCGCTGGCCTTCCTGACCTTCGGCGCGATTCGCCTGCGCGATGCCTGGGCGATCCTGCGCTATCGCCGCAACATCCGCCGCCTGCCGCGCTACGTGATGACCAGCCGCGACGTACCGGTGAGTCAGCAACGGCTGTTCGTCGGCCGGGGCTTTCGCTGGGAGCAGCGGCACACGCACCGGCTGATGCAGACCTACCGGCCGGAGTTCCGCCGCTATGTCGAGCCGACGGCGATCTACCGGGCCGCCCGGCGGCTGGAGGAGCGGCTGGAGTTCGCGCCGTTTCCCGTCTCGACGCTGGCGCGCGCGCTGGCCTGGGACAGCCCGCTCAACCCGGCGCGGCCGCTGCCGCCGGTCGGCGGACTGCCACGCCTGCATGGCATCGAGCCGCACGAGGTCGACGTCACCCTGCCGCTGGGCGAGCGCGTCGGCCACTCCCTGGTGCTGGGCACCACGCGCGTGGGCAAGACGCGGCTGGCCGAGTTGTTCGTCATGCAAGACATCCGCCGCAAGGTCCGCGGCGAGCACGAGGTGGTCATCGTCTTCGACCCCAAGGGCGATGCCGACCTGTTGAAGCGCATGTACGTCGAAGCCAAGCGCGCCGGGCGCGAAGGCGAGTTCTACGTCTTTCATCTGGGCTGGCCGGACATCTCGGCGCGCTACAACGCGGTGGGCCGGTTCGGGCGGATCTCCGAGGTGGCCACGCGCATCGCCGGACAGCTCTCGGGCGAAGGCAACAGCGCCGCGTTCCGCGAATTCGCCTGGCGCTTCGTCAACATCATCGCGCGCGCCCTGGTCGAGCTGGGGCAGCGGCCGGACTACCTGCTGATCCAGCGCCACGTCATCAACATCGACGCGCTGTTCATCGAGTACGCCCAGCACTACTTCGCCAAGAACGAGCCGAAGGCCTGGGAGGTCATCGTCCAGCTCGAAGCGAAGCTGAACGAGAAGAACATCCCGCGCAACATGATCGGGCGCGAGAAGCGCGTGGTGGCCCTCGAACAGTACCTGTCCCAAGTGCGCATCTATGACCCGGTGCTCGACGGCCTGCGCAGCGCCGTGCGCTACGACCGGACCTACTTCGACAAGATCGTCGCTTCGCTGCTGCCGCTGCTGGAGAAGCTCACCACCGGCAAGATCGCGCAACTGCTCGCACCGAACTATTCCGACCTGTCCGACCCGCGACCGATCTTCGACTGGATGCAGGTCATCCGCAAACGCGCGGTGGTCTACGTGGGGCTGGATGCGCTGTCCGACGCCGAAGTCGCGGCGGCGGTGGGCAACTCGATGTTCAGCGATCTGGTCTCGGTCGCCGGCCACATCTACAAGTTCGGCATCGACGACGGGCTACCCGGCGCCGCGGCGGGCACCAAGATTCCGATCAACGTCCACGCCGACGAATTCAACGAACTCATGGGCGACGAGTTCATTCCGATGGTCAACAAGGGCGGCGGTGCCGGCGTGCAGGTGACGGCCTACACGCAGACCTTGAGCGACATCGAGGCCCGCATCGGCAATCGTGCCAAGGCCGGCCAGGTGGTCGGCAACTTCAACAACCTGTTCATGCTGCGCGTGCGCGAGACCGCCACCGCCGAGCTGCTGACGCGACAACTGCCCAAGGTCGAGGTGTACGCCACGGCGCTGATGAGCGGCGCCACCGACAGCTCCGATCCGCACGGCAATACCGCGTTCACGTCCAACACCCAGGACCGCATCAGCAGCAACAGCGTGCCGTTGATCGAGCCGGCGCATGTGGTGGCGCTGCCCAAGGGGCAGTGCTTCGCGCTGACCGAGGGCGGCAACCTCTGGAAAGTCCGCATGCCGCTGCCTGCGCCCGACCCCGACGAAGCCATGCCGAAGGATCTGCAGGAGCTGGCCGGCTACATGCGACAGCACTACGTCGAGGCAGGAGACTGGTGGGAGAACCAAGGCATCCCCGGCCTGCAGGACAAGGCGCTGCCCGACGACCTGCTGGACGACTTCAAGCAGATGGCCGCGGCTGAAGAGGCCGAAGCATGAGCGATCCGGCCGTCGCGGCCCAACGCCAGCAGCAACGACAGCAAGGCCTGATCGCCGGCCTGGTCACGCTGCCGTTCCGCTTCTTCGGCGTGCTGTGCGGCGCGCTGCTGCTGTGCATCCTGATCGAATGCGTCGGCATGCACTTCTTCTGGCCCGAGCAGGGCTGGCGCCACGCGCAGGGCATGCTGCACTACGAGCTGGATCAGCTTTCCACGCATTTCACCCGCAGCGCGCTGGTGCAGGAGCCGGGGCGCACCGCGCACCGGCTGGTCGAGCAGGGCTACGACTGGCTGTTCGTGAAAAGCGGTCTGCTGGACTGGATACGCGACGCCTCGGCGCAGGCCAGCGCCGGCAGCCATCGTCCGACCAAGGATTTCCGCTACTACATCGGCTTGGTCTATGTGAACGTGGAGAGCTACCTGATCGCGGCGGCCTATACGACGCTGGTCTTCCTCGTGCGGCTGCTGGTGCTGTGCCTGACCCTGCCGCTGTTCCTGATGGCCGCCTTCGTCGGGCTGGTGGACGGCCTGGTGCGCCGGGACATCCGCCGCTTCGGCGCGGGACGCGAGTCGGGGTTCATCTATCACCGCGCCAGGGCCAGCCTGATCCCGCTGGCCGTGCTGCCGTGGGTGACTTACCTGGCATTGCCGGTCAGCGTGAACCCGCTGCTGATCCTGTTGCCCAGTGCCGCATTGCTCGGCGTGGCGGTGTGCATTGCGGCGGCGACGTTCAAGAAGTATCTGTAGCTGCCCTGCGCCAGGTCAGGTGAACGAAGCCATAGCAAATACGTTTCAAGCAATCTTCTTTTGCCTGTCTCGCAGAGACGCGGCCCAGTCCTTCAAAGCCTGAATGTCCTGAAAGAGATCAGTAGGTGGTGGCGGCGCGGCATTCCTACCGCTGGATGGATCGTGTGCGTCAACAATGTCGCAGCACTTCTTGAATCCGGCGGCGAAAGCATCGCAGTCAGCCTCGGTGAGCGCACTGACCTTCTTCAGGTCCTTGGCGTTGATGTAGTCCCTGTGGCGTTGAATAACGCGGACGAAAGCGATGTCCTCCAGGCCGCGCTCCCATGTGGCGCGCAGCGCGTTGTAGAGCTTTGCCACCTCAACGGCGTACTCGTCTTCCTGGTTGTTGTCATGCAGCAGCTTTGCCGCACGTGCCGCCTTCTCCAGCTTGTCGATGCGATCTTCGACGCTCTGGGCCTTCCAGGGCAGGCCGTCGGCCACCATACCGGCTCCCGCGGCGCCACGACTGAGCGTCGTGAGTCGCACTGCCCGCCCGGTCTTCGTCGCGTGGTCATTCAGATCGTTCACGAACACCAAATCATGCGTGAAGACGATGACCTGACGGTTTTCCGCTTCTTCCACGAGACGCTTGGCCACCTGCCCACGCCAGCGATGGTCCAACGAGGACACCGGGTCATCGAAGACCAGAGCAGAGCGGTGCATCGCGGTGGCAAGCTCGGTCATGAAGGCGGCCAGCGCCACGCAGGTCTTTTCCCCTTCGCTCAGGATTTCGTGGACCTTGGCATCCGGCTTGGCGAAGAGGCGCACCTGATACTGCGGTGAGCCGTACTTGCCGCCGGAGCGCACGATTTCGACGCGAACCTTCGACGCCGCAAGCCTGACAATCTCTTCCTGAAATCTGTCGCGCAGCCGAGGCGTAATCACGGTGTCGGCAATGTCATTGCCCATCTTGGTGATTGTGTTCGTCGCCGTGTCGCCCGCACACTCGGTCAGAAACCGGATGGTCTTCAGCCGCTGGATTTCGTCAGTGACGACCGGCAGCATGCCGGCGAGCAGCGCCCGGTCGCTCAGCTCGGCGAAATCGGCTTCGAGCTTCTTGCGTTCATCTGCGTCAGCCGACTTGCGCAGCTCCGCGGCGTAGTCGCGGATCGTAGTCTGAAGCTGGCCGAGATCAGGCAGCGGCGACGGTGGAACGGGCGGAAGCTGTACCTCGCCGTTTCCGCCCAGGGCTTTGAGCAGAACGTGGCGCCGCAGCCGGGCTGCGGCGATGAAGCGGCGCGTCTGCTGCTGCAGCACTTCATTCTGAAGGCCCAGCTCGTCAAGACTGGCCTTCACCGCCCGCGTGCCGATTGCCCCGGCAGCTATGGTCTGACGTGCGGTCTGAGCTGCCTTCTCTGCCTCGCGTGCAAGCTGTTCCGTGTCCTTCTGTATGAAATCCTCGAAACGCACCATCCGTGCACGTGCCTCAGCTTCCAATGGCTGCTGGCAAAGCATGCAATGCGCGTCTTCGGCCGACGGCGGAAACGGCTGTCCGGGGTATGCGATCTCCGTCGAGTAGCGTCGGGCGGAATCCCAAAGCGCCCGCCATGTCTCGCCGCCGACGCCGGCAAGGGGTTCCCCCGTGAAGGCCTTCTCCGCGGCAAGACGTGCGGCGCCCCGTTTCGACCGTGCGTCCCTGGCGAGGGCAGCGGCTGCCAGCAGTTCCTCATCGGTGGTTTTGGCTGCAACGCTGTTCACCGCGGTAATCAGCCGCATGACGTTGTCGGCTTTGACGGTCTGTTCCGCCGCTGCCTTGGTCGGATTCTTCGACAGGTCTGCCCGCAGACGCTCAAGACGGGCGCTTTCGTCTGCCGAGAGCGCCGCCAGGGTTTCGATCTTCTTTGCGTCAGTATTGGCGTTCAGCGCGGCAAGCGTCTTCCCCACGGCCGTGGTGGCCTTCCAGGTCGGCGCCGCAAAGATCGGATTGCGGGCCTTCTCAAGCTGCTTCTGTTCAGCTGCGAGGGCATCCTTCACCGCCTGACAGGCTGCAGCAAGCTCATCCGGTACGTCCAGACCAAAGGGCCGGAATGCAACTTCGTTCTTCTCGCGGATATGCACGGAGGCGCAGTCGCTATCGAACACGCTCACTGCAGACAGCGTTGCATGCGGATTTGCGCCGTTCTGCCACTGCTCGACCGGCTGCGGCACACCGCCGACCCCGTACGCGATGTTCGCGCCGACGCGCTTCGGGGGCTGATCGGCATACACATTGGGTTCGATTTTTCCGGCATGCCTTGCACGACATGCGCGCTTCAGGATGCGTGCGTAGCCGGACTTGCCCGCACCGTTGTCGCCGTAGATGATCGTTATTCCATTCGGCTCGAAGCCGAGGGTCTGACCGGCGGCAAGGTTGTTCACGCCGGTCACGTCGGCGATCGACAGAAGCGATACCGCGGCGGTCTGACCGGGGTTGGCCGGAAGGTGGGCCTTCTCCAGCGGTACCGCTTTCAGCGCGCCTACGGGGGCACCTTTGCCCTGTTTGCAAAGGTCCACGAGTTCGCCGATATCGGCGTCCGTCAGACGGCCGTTTGCGATGATGCGGCGCAGGGCGTCACGCTGCCAGAGTGGACGATCCTTTGACCAGTCCAGAATCGTTTCCAGGACGGTCTTTTGCTGTGCGGCGGGTTTCTGCATTTCTTGTTCCTCCGTCGCGCTCCAGGATGATGGCAAAGCGCCGCTCGGTGTCCGAATCGAACTTCTCGGCGGGGCGCTTCAAGAACTTGTGACCGCCAATCTTGGGCGCTCAGGGTTCGCTCACAACCACGCCTTCGAGACGCCCCTTGTCGAGAATATCCAGCAACACCACACTCTGCTTTTCTGTCGGGAGCTTGGAGGGAATCTGCATGGCGACCCTAAGCACGCCGTCTTCCTTCGGCGTGAGCAGATCCTTCTCAAGCAGCGACTGATGGATGCGAGCCCATTCCGCAGCGGGAACAGCCAGCACTTTTCGCTGCGCCTCGATGCCGTTGTCGATCCTCTGCGTCTGCTTCGCAGTCTTCACGATCGCTGCCTGATCATCCTGCGGAACAAGTCGATCGTAGAACTCGGGCGGGAGGAGATTGGCAATGGCGTCGGTACGAGCCTGTATCCTCGTCCAGCACGCCTCCTTCTTGCACCACTCGGAAATGTTGGAAATGCCTTGCGGTGGTCTGATGATGTCGTCGTTCACGACCCCCGACACGACAGCGATGGCACTTTCGAGCACCGGATCGACCTTCTGTGCATTCCAGATGCCCAGAAAGTCGATGCTCTCCTTCCTGCGCTTCGTGATGTCACCGAGTACCGCCAGCGTGTAGGCCACGATGTTTGCTCGGTACCCGCCGTTGTACCAAGGCTGCGCAGAAACGATGCGCTCCGTGGCGCGGAAGATCAGACCACGTGCGACAGCCCTCTTGAAATAGAACTCGTTGAACGCGTCGGATGATTTCTCCCACTCGCTGCCGATTCGGGCGGCGTAGCGCGCAAAGTTCTTCTGGGAGCCAAGATTCACCCACCTGGGGTGGTCATCCCAGACATTCTCGAACTTCGCGAGGTCCGTCTTCGTGAACATCTGTGGCTTGGGATGCTCCGCCTTGAAGCGACGCTGCTCCGCGGGTGTGAGCTTCGACTGTGCATCAGCATACTGGCCGCGCGCGCGCTCATAGAACCATCTCGTCTCGCGCGGGGCGCCCTTCTGCGCGGGTGCCCAGATCCGTCGGGAAAACCCTTCCATCCGCACATGGAACGGGTGGTTCGAGAAGAAGTCGGCGGCATTCACCCGATTCTGGGTGTTCGCATACTCCGATATCCTTGGAACGACCGTTTCGCTCTGCAGGCTGTCAATGACGGACAGCTTCAACTGGACGAATATCTGGGAAAGATCGGCCTTGTCCCGCTTCCGTGTGTGGAACAGCGATGCCGTGGTCTGGCCACCATTGACGATCTGGAGATCGACAACCCTCGTGATCGCCAGACCGGAATCCGTCATCCCTGTCTCGACACTCTGTGCAGTAGCCGTAATCCCGTTGTTGTAGGCAAAGAACATCCCAGGTTCGTTCAGGATCGTCGCCCTTATTCCCTGGTTCACATTGCCGCGCGCCTGCAGGAACGTACGGACGTTCTGCTCAAGCAAACGCGCTCCGAATCTTTCGTACAGGGTCGCCAGCACCTCGGCAGGCATGACCATGAGATAGGATTGATAGGCATCGGTCCCCAGGTGTGCGGGAAGGCAGGCGATGCCCTTGCCGAACATCTGCTCGAAGTCGAGGTCGAGTGGCTCCTTGTGGCTGCGGGAGCTTCGCTGACGATGAAGTCGTGAGATGTCCCAGATGTGGTGAGCAACCGGAACACCTGCCACTTCCGTATCGGGAAGGGCCTGGATTTTCTCGCTGAGCGTGCGCTCGGAGAAGAGAACCAGGTTGACCTGCCGAATGGCGTCCTTGCGATCCGCAATCTGCCTGGCAAGGCCGTACTCCGGCGATGTGACCTCCAGTTCGCCGGCCAGGCCCTTGTTGGCGCTGGCCTCGAAGAAGTTGGCAACACGCTTGAATGCCGCGGCCACTTCCGTTCTGGTGAGCGATGCCAGCTCGTTTCGGGAGTCGAAGTCCGCGATGAAGAGGTCCAGAACTCCTTCGTCATTGAACCAGTAGCCGTCCACGCGCATACCACGCTGCGCCCGGAAATGGCAGAGTTCGAACCCTTCCGTGAAGCCTGTCTCGACAAGGTCGTTCGCGATGGCCTCCATGAATTCGGAGAGCTGGAAGCTGCCATTGGCTTCGGCGCCCGCCAAAAGTTCCTGTCGGAAGTCGTGGAAGAACTCTTCGTCGGTCTGCTCCATCAATCCTCCCCGAAGATGGATGCTTCGTCACACTTGTACGGAGCAATCGTTTCCAGCCTGATGTCGTAGGCCACGTTGTCAATCCCTGGCGGCAGTTGCGACCGCATCAGACGCGGAAATCCGTCACCAACACGATAGCTGCGCACGTCGCTGACGACAAAGCGAGGCTCATCGTAGTCAGGGAGCGGCGCATAGCCGTGCGCAACCAGCTTCCGGTCAAAGGCATCGACGGCGTCCGCCTCGCCGAGCCGTGCCTGGACTGCAGTGACGATCTCGTTGAGCGATCGAGCTCCTGCCGCGTCGGTCAGACTGCTCAGCCGGTACACGCGCAGGAACAGCGCATCGTTCAGGGATTCGAGCTGGTCTTCCGATGAAATGCGGACGCTGCTCCGCTCTGCGCCAGAGAGCGATTTGACCTCGACGGCTGTGTTGCCAAAGATGAAATCCTGATGTGATCGTTCCGGACCGAGCCAGGCCTCGACGGCGTCACTGCTCGACATCTGCCGATCGATCAGTTCCGTCAGAAAGACGATTTCGGCGAAGAGACCGCGGACTTCCTCGATGGACAGGTGCTGACTCCGGCCTGACAGGAAGGTCTTCCAACGGCGGATGTGTGCCAGAGAGACCGCGAGAGAACTCGCCGAGTCGGTGGCGTGCTCCAGCGAGGATGCAAGGGTGCGGCACAGTCCTTCGAAGAGATCGCGGTCGACCTGCCTTTCAAGAGCGAGGACCAAGTGCTGCTGCCCCTGATCTCCGGCACGAAGATCGACATCGATGCCGTTCACCGTGACCGCGTTCATCCGGTACTGGGCTGCGTGGTCGCCCTGAAGCTCCACGATGAACAGGCAGGCGCCACTGGCATCGCGTCCCCAGAAACAGGGCACGGCCGTTCCCGCCGCAACCTGGCGGACATTGAAGTCCGCTCCCGGAACGGCGATGTCATCCCACGGAGAGGACTCAGGCATCGTAGTCATCCTCCTCGTCAGGATCGTCGGCGTAACCCTGCATCTGCTGGAGCCAGACCTTGTTCACGACGACATTGATGGTCGTCGAATAGTCCCCGTAGGGAAAACTGACGCCGAAGGCGGCGATCGGTCCCGTCACGGCCTCGCCCTTGGGCTCCAGGCTGTGAATCATGAGGAGCGGCTTGTTCCGGACCATACGGTAATGTGTGTCGGATACCGCTCCTGAGCCATCTTCGCCGCCAGCCAGCGTCCTGGCCTCATTGCGTTGTGCGTCGCTGAGCCCAAGCTTCTCGTCGCCACGCGAGGCAACCCTGTCCTTGTTCAGGCGCCACGAAGTGCCGTTCGGCTGATCCTTCCCGACGACGCGCACCTGATTCCTCAGGGTGAACGGGTTTTCACCGCCTGAGCCACCCGAAGGGGAAATCAGCAGAACATCGGCCAGCGGGCGCTTTGTCGCAATCCGTTCGAGATAGCTCACCACGTCCGACTTCTGTCCGGCAAAGGTCGAATGGCATTCGAACCGGGTGAGGAAGTCGTCGATCACCTCGACGGGCACGTCCCTGAAGATGACGCCCTTTTCGGTGGACTCCTCCGGTCGTCCGCCGAATCCACTCCGCCAGTGATCGGCGATCAGCGCAAGGTTCCTGGCATTCACGTCGGGGTCGGTGGAGACAATGTAGCTCTCCCGCAGTCGCCCACTGAAACTCTGCTCGACCGTGACCTCCTGGCCCGATCGCATCTTGTTCGCCGCCGTGATCAGCAGGCTGTCCGGATGCGAGCGGACGTACAGGCCAAAATCCTTCGGGCTGAGGCGATCGCGCCGCATGCGCTTGACCTGCTGTACAAGCTCTTCGGCGGCATCGGCGATGTGGGAGTACCAGTTGATCGAGTCGCGCGAGAGATGGACGCGGCAGAGGTCCTCGAAGCCCGGCCGGTAGCCGAACCAGCGGCCCATCTGCATGAGGGTGTCGTACATCTTCGTATTGCGGTACATGTAGCTGACGGTCAACCCCTCGATGGTCAGGCCTCGGGAGAGGCTCAGACCACCGACCGCGACCGCGGTCAACCCGACTCCTTCCTTCGCGTAGCGGGCGTAGTCGAGCACCTCGTCACTCTTGCTGTTGATGACATAGAGGTGGAGGTGCTCGAAGACGCCGCTGAGGGCAGTCTTCACTTCCGCCCAGGTAAATCCAGCATCGGCATACTCGGCATCGAAGGCATGCTTCAGGCCCTGCATGTACGCGTTTCTTGAGGAAACCTCTTCCGGCATCGCGTAGTTGGCGAGAACCGCTTCCCTGATCTTCTTCTCCCTGAGACTCAGGAAGTCACGCACGGCCTTCTGAACGGGCACGAAGCGCGACACATTGACCATCATTGAGCAATGCTTGCTGGTCTGCCCACGCAGGTTCCGGATGGCGCGGGCGACGATGAATTCGTCGAGTGCGCGATAGAGGCTGGGGGGCAACTCGTGGACGGGATCGTCACGCTTGTGGGCGTACGGGATGAGATCCTCGCAATCGTCGATCGGCCTCACGATCGATTGACTGGTCGCCTCGTCGAGGAAAACCTTCTCGGCACCGAAGTACGTCGTTGGCGCGTCCAGGCAATAGATGAAGTCGCGCGGGAACAGCTCCTCACGCACATCATCGCCATAGGCGTCGGGGTTGATGAAGATGTTGGCGAACGGTGTCGCCGTGTAGCCGACATAGCACGATTTCGCGAACAGCCCGAGGATGCGCCGGATCATCGCATTCGTTCGGGTCGGATCCAGATCCTCCTTGTTCGTGTTGATCGACGCGTTGTCGGCCTCGTCGTCAATCAGCAGCATCGGCACGTCGGAAATCCGGCCATCGCCCTCGGCGTTCAGCTCCTTCAGCCACTTGTGAAGAGCCGTGAGCGTCGTGACGTTCTTCTTGATGACCAGAATGATCGGCTTGCTGAAGTCGTTGATCTTCCAGCCGCTCTTTTCCGCCGTGTTCTTGTTGAAGTCCTCGTTGATGTTGGTGAGGGTGGCCGGATGCGGATAGCCCGGCGCGAGGCCGACACCGATGTTGCGACGATCCTCGGGATCGCTGGATCGGCCGATGAAAGCCTCATCGATGCGCTGCTGTGTCTGCTTGCGCAGATTGTTGTGAATGCCGGCGACGACGATGATGAACTTGTAGCCAGCGTCGGCGGCGCGTGCTATCAGGCCGGTGTAGTTGGCCGTCTTGCCCGACTGCACATGACCGATGACAAGTCCGCGACGGTTCCAAGTTGTGCCCTCGCTCAACGGGTCCTGCAGGTGGCCGAGAATGCGGGTCGTCACATCGCTCAGCGACTGGACCATCTGCGGTGGCCAACCTTCCTTGAGAAGAAAGTTTCCATAGGATTCCGCATAGGTCCAGGCGACATCCTCACGCTTGTGGACCCACTGATCATCATGCTTCGCAGTGACATCCACCAGCGAAACACCGGCGCCCATGCGCGTGTCGACCGAGATCATCGCCTCGGTGACGATATTGCGGAGATCACCCATATAGCCGAAGATCGCGGCGATCTGTCTCGCCTTCTCCTCCACCTGCTCGCGCGTCGGCGTCTCGGCCATGTTGGCAAGGCCCGAGATGAGCGCGTTGGCGATGTTCCGTTCTTCCGTGATGACTGTGAGGCTCATGCAAAGGTCTCGCTGATGAATTTTTCGGCCAGTTCGATCTGGCCATCGAAAAGGTGCGTCGAGCGCACGATCTGGAGAAAGGCATTCGGATCGCCCGGCCCGTCGCCGTAGAGCACCTTCCTGAGACTCTTCAGGCGCTCCAAAGTCTGACTTTCATCCACCGCCCTCTGGTTGATCTCGCGCGGATGGGTCGAGTAATCGGAATAGATCATCTCCACCGGCAGGGAGGCGGCAATCGAATCCAGCAGGACACGAAGCAGATCCGCATTCTCGGGCGAGAGTCTTGTGCCCAGGGATGCGATGAGCGGGTGCTGCTCGTTGATTGCGAAACGGATGCCGCCGTGATCGGCGTAGCGCTCCCAGAACGGGGCCTGGCTTTCCTGAAAAAGCCTCTGCCCGCGTCCCCGATGCACCGTCACGCTGCGGGCAGTGATCCTGTTGATGATCTGACGCAGGCGCTCCCGCACCGCATGCGGCGGGCGGGCACGCGATTTCTTGATGTCGATGGTCCAGGCTTCGTCCAGACTGTTGGGAAAGTCGATCTGTACCCGCGCCAACTTGGTGGCCTCACCCTTCGGCACGAGTCTGAACCAGTCGCCCCAGGCCATCAGGCGGCCGTTTCGATAGACGTAGCCCCCCTGATTGGAGATGAAGTCACTGCGATCCTGGTAGTAGTCGTACTCGGACGCGGACAGACGACTGTGGTGTGGAAGCACGTAAGGCTGCAGGCGCACCTCGGCCTCGCCGATGCGGACGATCTCCTCCGGAAGCACCTGGGTGGCAGGATTCTTCCTGCAGAAGGGGTCGAATGCCGTAATCGGACGACCATTGACGGTGAGAGAAATCTTGGCATGTCCCTTGATCTCACCCGAGAGAAACCGGTGGAAGACAAGTGACAGATGTCTGCCCACCACCTCAAGCTTCTCATTGACGATCTCGTCTCGACGATCCCCGGCCTCGTCCTCCATCAATCGGTCGAGCTCTCGCCAGATGACGGCCGTGCCCCGGGCGCCGAGCCGTTCGACATAAGGCAAGCCATGGATGTCCGCATCATCCAGGATGGAAAGAATCCAGTCGTCGGCAGCATCGATGCGATCCAGATTCCATTCGGCTCCGCAGACAGTTCCATCGCGCGTGCTCACAACGGTCAGCGAGCGACATTGGGAAAACGAGGCTGTCTTCAGGCCAAGGCCGAAGCGCCCAAGATCCTTCGGCGACCGATGCTGCCTGGGGTTGCCGGTCCCATGACGCATCGCATCGAGCAGCTCGTCTTCCGTCATCCCCCTGCCGTTGTCGAGGATGACCATCACAGGATGCTCACCGGACACATCGCAAATGATGTCGATGGTGTCCGCGCCAGCGGAAATGCTGTTGTCGATCAGATCGGCAATCGCAGTTTCGAGCGAGTACCCAAGGTCCCGCATCGATTCGGAAAGGCAGGCCGCGCTCGGCGGATGACTGCGATCACGAGCCATCGGCTTCCTCTTGCGTCTTCTCGTGAGTCACGTGCATGGTAAGCTCCGAATTGCTGCTTCGGGTGTCGTCTTCATCCGTTCGCATTACCAAGTGGAAGCGCGGAGCTGCCATTTCTGCAGACATTCAGGCGGAAGATGCTCAAGACCATGCGCGTTCCTACCACTCCGCAACGTAGCCGCATGATGTCGAGCATTCGCGGAAAGAACACCCGGCCGGAACGGATACTTCGCTCCCTCCTTTTCGCCAGGGGTTTTCGATATCGACTTCATGTGCGGGGGCTGCCCGGCTCCCCCGACCTTGTGTTCCCGAAGCGCAGAGCAGTGGTGTTCGTCCATGGCTGCTTCTGGCACCGACATGAAGGCTGCCGCTACACAACCACTCCCAGGACCAATGAAGATTTCTGGCGGCAGAAATTCCAGGGAAATGTCGCTCGCGACAGGCGCCATGCGGAGATGCTCCATGCTCTCGGCTGGCGCGTGGCGGTCGTCTGGGAGTGCGCCTTGAGGCACTCGGTCGAGGAGACTGCGCAAGCGGTTGAGGAGTGGCTGCATGGCGATGAAGATGTCTTGGTGATTGGTCAGAGCATTGACTAGCCCGCTTCGGCAAGCACCGGACGCTGTTCTGGCAGGTTTCGCGGCACGCTTCCCGCCGGCCTCTTCTGTACGGCATCACTAGCCTGCCTCCGCCTTCTCCTGCTCATCTCGTTCAGAAGACTACGAACGATCTTGGCCAGTTTGTGGGCAAGCAACGGAGGCACCGCATTGCCGACCTGGGTGTACTGCTCCGTGCGGTTGCCCGCGAAGACGTAGTTGTCGGGAAACGTCTGGAGCCGTGCTGCTTCCCTGACCGTGAGACTTCTGCATTGGGAGGGGTCGTAGTGGATGTAGTAGTGCCCGTCCTTGGCAATGTGAGCCACCACCGTGGTGGACGGTTCGTTCCTGCACTGCACGCGGAACCGATCCTTGAACGGGATCGCTTCGGATTCCCGATCGACATGCACATTGATGTGATCGGGAAGCAGCTTGGGAGGGAACACATCCAGCCGTGGGCAATATCCCCATAAATGAGCGAAGCTGGCCGAGAAAAGATAGCGAGCAAGATCGGATGCCATGTGCGCGCGCGCTTCATGCTGACAGACACCACCCAGGCTTCGGTCGTGAAGCCATTGCTGAAGCTCGGTCGGCTTCTTCGGCCTTCTATAGCCTCGTGGAATGAAGGCGCCACCGGTCGTGGTGCTGGTTGCCGCAGCGGCAAAGGCACGCATTGTCCCGATCATGACGGACTCGTTTTCTGTCCCCCATCCCTTGACGTAAGAGGGGGCAGCCTGAACAGCCTTGCGCCATGCGTCCACTGAATCGCCACGCGACAGCTTGCTGCGAATTCGGGGAAGATCGTCAATGGCCTGTTTGACCGTGACAGGCCTTGCTACTGGTGCCAGCAACTGGTGTTGAGGCATGTCCAGCCCCTTTCTCACTCCGAGCAGAATCACGCGATGCCTGCTTTGCGGGATCCCATGGCGCTCAGAATGGATTAGGTAGTCGGTGGGTTCCAGCGAACTGCCGTCGCCCTTCTTGGTGAAGGATCGGATCTCATATTCGAGCCCCTCGGTCGGCATCGAAAGATCCGCAATGATCTTCTCGAACATCGGGTCGCCGGAGTGCTTCGAGGAAAGCAGACCCTTGACATTCTCCATCACGAAGATGGTGGGCTTGTGCACCTGGATGATTCTCAGGTACTCCCTGTAGAGGAAGTGCTTTTCATCCTTGTGAAAGTCCTTGTCGTTGGCGCGTCTGGAGCGCCCCGCCAGCGAATACGCCTGGCAGGGCGGGCCGCCGATCAGCACCCAGGTTTCCTGCCCCTTCAGTGCAGCACGAATTTCCCTGTCGATACTGGCTTCGTCGGACTTGCCAAGCTCCAGGCACCTCGCCTCGGCGGCAGCATGCTCGAAGGCGCTGGCCACGGCAGGGATCCTGCGGAAAGCGGCCTCATCGATCTCGCCCCGTATGTAGCTGTAGTAGTGTTTGACGTCCTTGGTGCCACGCAAACGCCTGAACACTGCCCTGAGCGTCAGCGTGCGATGTGCGACAGCATCCTTTTCAATGGAAAGGGCGATCTCGAAGAATGGCTGCCGCTTGTGGCCCTGCAGGGAAGCAAATCCTTCCCCGAGCCCTCCTGGGCCAGCAAAAAGATCAATTATGGGAACTGGCACGCCAGCAATCCTCCCCTTGGTTCTTTCCCGAACGTGATTCGGTTGCCGATTTGGTGCACGCTCACTCTGCCTCCGGCTTCTTCTTGCTGATGCTTTCGGCGATCCACCGATCCAGCTCCGAGCGGCGGAAGCGCCAGGTACCTCCAAGCTTGAACGCCGGAATCTCGCCTTTCTGGGCAAGGCGATAGACCGTCCGTTTCCCGGCTTTGAGGTAGGCCGCGACCTCCTCAAGCGTGAGGATCTCGCTCTCGACTTCAGTCATCCGGAAACCATCCGATCTGGCCTTTCGTAGATTACGATTGCCAAGTTTAGCCAATTCTACCAAGCTGCGGTAGGCGCTGGCCAACTCCGCAATCCCGGGAGCATTGCACGGTTGATCGCCAGCTCGCCCCGGGAATCCGGTCATGCCGGAGTTCCCATTCCCTGCGGCGCAAAGCGAGAGCGCGCCACAGCATCTGGCCATCCGCTTCAACGGGGAATGGCACGATGGGACAGACCAAACGCCGCGCATCCGCATGGCCTTCGCTGGCCGTGCTGTTGGCCGTGTCGTTCTCGGCCCTGCAGCCTGCCGTCGCCGCCGACGGCGTCGCCATGGAGCGTGAGCAGCTCACCGCGCTCGCCCGCCAACTCGACCTGATCGACCGCCTCGCCGAGCACGCCGCCAATACCGCTCCGCAGGAACGCGCCCGCTACCACTTCGACTACGCCCGACTGCGCGCCGACCTGAAGCGCGTTCGCGCCGGCTTGCAGGACTACCTCGTGCCCCAGCGCGCCCAGCCGCGCGATCCCGTCCCGCTGGCCGGCGATTACGTCCACCGCGACCGCGCCGACGACGAGGAGCCGTCGCCATGACGCCCTCTGCCGATCAGGTCGCCGCCTTCCAGGCCAACGGCGGCTTTGCGCCTTCGGCCGTCTCTGCCGTGGTGCTGGGCTTCGTGTTCGCCGTGTTGCTGCTGTGGGGCGTGTGGGCCATGCGCACCGCCTACGTCGGCTGGGCCGAGCACCGCATCACTGAACGTCAGTTCCTCGCCGTCGTCGTGCGCTTCGTGGCGATGTACCTGGTGCTGACCTTCTTCCTCCTCTCCTGACCGTCACGAAAGGCCATACGCCATGAACATGCCACCGACACCCCATCGCATTTCGTCCCGCATCGCCGCACCGCTGCTGCCGCTGGCGCTCGCAGGCCTGCCGCTGTCGGCCTTCGCGCAGGGCCTGCCGACCATGGAAGACCCATCGCGCGGCCAGGGCAGCGGCATCCTGCAGACCTTGCAGAACTACGGCTACGACATCGTGCTGCTGATCGCGCTGCTCGTGGTCGCCTCGATGTTCGTCGGTGTCTGCTATCACGCCTACACGCGCTACTCGGAGATCCACACCGGCCGCGCCACCTGGGGCCAGTTCGGCCTGACGGTCGCCGTGGGCGCGATCCTGCTGGTGGTCGGCATCTGGCTGCTCACCAAGGCCACCGGCGTGCTGTGAGGGCGGCAAGCGATGGCCGTCCCTTCGGAGACCCCGCAAGACACGCTGGTGACGTTCCTGCCGCACCGGCTGAACCGCCAGCCGGTGGTCGTGCGCGGGCTGACCGCCGACGAGTTGTGGATCTGCGCCGGCCTGTCGGCCGCAGCCGGGTTCGCGCTCGGCCTGCCGCTGGCCTGGCTCACGCACAGCATCGCCATGGTGCCCACGCTGATCGTCGCCGGCATCGCGCTGGGCGTCTTCGTCGGCGGTGGTTTCCTGCGCGCGCAGAAGCGCGGCCGGCCCGACACCTGGCTCTACCGGCAGCTCCAGTGGCGGCTGGCATTGCGGCACCCGGCGCTGGCAGCGCTCCTGGGCGGCCAGCGCCTCATCACCCGCTCGGGCTACTGGACTACCCGGCGCAATGCCGATCGAGGTACGCCATGAGCCGTTTCAAGAACGAGGTTGCGCACCTGCAGGCGCACGTGAAGACGTTGCGTCTGGGGGCCGGCGCGTTGTTCGTGGTGGCGCTGCTGCTCGGCTTCGGTTGGTGGAGTGCGCCGAAGAGTCTGACCATCCATGTGCCGCCGGACTTGCGCTCGGGCAGCACGCGCAAGTGGTGGGACGTGCCGCCCGAGAGCGTGTATGCCTTCTCCTTCTACATCTGGCAGCAGGTACAGCGCTGGCCCACGAACGGCGAAGAAGACTACCCGCGCAACCTGCGCGCGCTGTCGGCCTACCTGACGCCGAGCTGCCGGGCCTTCCTGCAGCAGGACTACGAGTACCGGCGTGCCAGTGGCGAGCTGCGTCAGCGCGTGCGCGGCATCTACGAGATTCCCGGCCGCGGCTACGGCGATGATCCGGCCACGCGCGTCAAGGTGGTTTCCGACCGCGATTGGATCGTCACGCTCGACGTGAGCGCGGACGAATACTACGGCTCCGAGCAGGTCAAGCGCGCCCTGGTGCGCTACCCCATCAAGGTCGTCCGGCTGGACATCGACCCCGAGCACAACCCCTTCGGCCTGGCGCTGGACTGCTACGCCAGCGCACCCCAGCGCATCGAACCGTCGCCGACGCCGACCCAGGCCGGCGTGCCCGCCAATGCCTCCGGCCATCTGCAGGGAGACTCCCCATGAAGCCCGTTAACTGGTCGGCCCTGGCCGCCGTCCTGCTGATCCTCGGTTTCGTGCCGGCCAGCCAGGCCGTGGAAATCCTGCGCTGGGAGCGGCTGCCCCTGCCGGTGCCGCTGGTGGTCGGCCAGGAGCGCGTGGTCTTCATCGACCGCAATGTGCGCGTCGGCGTGCCGGCCAGCGTCGGCGACCATCTGCGCGTGCAGAGTGCGGGCGGCGCGATCTACCTGCGGGCGAGCGAGCCGATTCCGCCCACGCGGCTGCAACTGCAGGACGTGGAATCCGGCGCGCTGATCCTGCTCGACATCGCCGCCGAGCCGGCGAAGGACGGCCAGGCGCCGCTGGAGCCGGTGCGCATCGTGGAAGCGGAAGCCCCCGCGAAGCGCTACGGCGGCGGTGCAGCAAGCGGCGCGGACGAGCAGGCCGATGCGCCCGCGGACAAATCCGTTCCCCGGCGCGAAACGCCGGTACCGGTCGTGCTGACGCGCCATGCCGCACAGAACCTGTACGCGCCACTGCGCACCGTCGAGCCGGTCGCCGGCATCGGGCGCGTGAACCTGCGCCGCGGCCTCGCGCTGGACACCTTGCTGCCGACGTTGCCGGTGCACGCGCGGGCACTGGCCGCGTGGCGCCTGGAAGACCAGTGGGTGACGGCCGTGCGACTCACCAATACCTCGGCGCGCTGGCTCGACCTCGACCCGCGCGCCCTGCAGGGGAACTTCGTGGCGGCGACCTTCCAGCATCCGAACCTGGGGCCGGCCGGCACCGCGTCCGACACCACGGTGCTCTACCTGGTCACGCGCGGCCACGGCCTGGCCGAGTCGCTGCTGCCGGCGCTGAGCCCGATCGACGCCAGCGTGAACCTGCCGCCGGCCGCCGCGGCCGGCTCGACCGGAGGAGCGCGCGATGAAAAGTAATCCGCTGCTCAAGTGGCTGCTGATCCCGATGGCGCTGCTGCTAGTGTTCGTCGGCATCAAGCTGTTCTCCGGCGCCCCCGGCGGCCAGCCCGCCCCCAAGGGCGCGGCCAGCACGCTCACGCCCGAGGAGATGAAAGCCCTGGGCATCGCAGGCGACACGCCGCGCGATACCGTTGCCACGCTGGTGGCCCAGGTGAAGCAGTTGCGCACCGAGCTGCAGAGCGCGCTCGGCGACAACAAGCAGCACAAGGCCGAGAACGAGCGCCTGCGTGCGCGGGAAAGCGCGATCGACCAGCGCATCCAGAGCGCGCTGGAAGGCGAACGCAACCGCCTGGAGCAGGAACGCAATCAGGTGGCCAGCGACAGGCAGCAGACCCAGGGGCTGCTGCAGGATCTGCAGCGGCAACTGGACGGCCTTTCCGGCAAGGGCGGCCCGTCCGACCTGCCCGTCGGGCTGGGGCTGGAAGAGGGTGATGGCAAGCGCTTCAACCGCGGCGTCGGTGGCACGCAGTGGGTCGAGCCCGACGATGCCAAGGTCGACGCCAAGAACGCCAGCAAGGAGCCGAGCTTTCCCCTGAGCTTCGGGCCGGCCCAGAAAAGCCTGTCGGCCGCAGTGGAATCCGTCGCCGACGTCGGCAGCCGCGCCGTGGGCGCATCCACGAAGGCGGTCTACACCGTGCCGTCGAACTCGACGCTCATGGGGTCGATCGCCATGACGGCGCTGATCGGGCGCGTGCCGATCGATGGAACCGTCAACGACCCGTACCCGTTCAAGGTGCTGATCGGCCCGGACAACCTCACGGCCAACGGCATCGACATCCCCGACGTGGCCGGCGCCGTGGTCAGCGGCACGGCCTCGGGCGACTGGACGCTCTCGTGCGTGCGCGGGCAAATCCGCTCGGTCACGTTCGTGTTCCAGGACGGCACCATCCGCACGGTGCCGGAGGACAGCAGCAAGGGCAGTAGCAGCGGCGGCAACTCGGGGCACAACGGCGCCAGCATCCAGGGCGGCTTGGGCTGGATCAGCGACCCCTACGGCATCCCCTGCGTCAGCGGCGAGCGGCGCAGCAACGCCCAGCAGTACCTGGGCAGCCAGGCGCTCATCACCGCGGCCGGTGCCGGCGCGGCCTCGCTCATCAAGTCCGACAGCGGCAGCGTGGCCGTGGTCGCCAACAGCAACGGCTCGCTCGGCACCGTCGGCATCAGCGGCAACGAAGCGATGGGCCGCATCCTCGCGGGCGGCGTGCGCGACATGGCCGATTGGGTCAACAAGCTCTACGGCCAGGCCTTCGCGGCGGTCTACGTGCAGCCCGGCGCCAAGGTGGCCGTGCATCTGGAGCAGCCGCTCGACATCGACTACGACGCCAAGGGGCGTCGGGTCCACCACCGCACCGGAGAAGCCCATGCCTCGGATCTGGATTGACGCGGCCGCCGTGCTGCTGGCGGCCACCCTGCTCGGCGGCTGCGCCACCAGCAAGGAGAAGCTGCTGCTGCACGGCGACAGCACCATGCTCGACATCTGGCATCAGGAGACCGGCGGCAGCGCGGGCGGCGGCCAGGCCGCGCGGCAACTGCTCGATGCGCGCCAGGGCCTGCGCCGGCCGCTGACCGAGGCCGATGGGCAGGCGGCGCCCGGCGTGCAGGCGCGCTACACCCGTACCGCGCAGAACGAGATTTACCGCCAGTTCTACCGTCTGCCGAACCCCGACCTGGTGATGTACGTGTTCCCGCACCTGGCGGGCACCGACCCGGTGCCGGTGCCCGGCTACAGCACGGTATTCCCGCTCTACCAGCGCGTGCAGTACGCGATGCCGGGCGAGCGCGTGGAGGACTACTGATGGCCTGGTCGCTGCCGTGGTCACGCAAGCCCGACGCTGACGCCGTGGATGCGGCCGATGATGCCTGGACACGGCACGTGACGGCGCTGGCGGCACAGGGTGTCGCCGAGCCGGGCAGCGCGCTCGGCCGGGGCCGGCGCAGGCCGGCCACCCAGGCCGACCACGATGCGCTCTATGGCGTCGCGCCGTCGTTCGCGGACTTGCTGCCCTGGGTCGAGTACCTGCCCGGCAGCAAGTGCATGTTGCTGGAAGACGGCCAGTCGGTGGCGGCCTTCTTCGAACTGGCGCCGGTCGGCACCGAGGGCCGCGAGATGGCCTGGCTATGGCAGGCGCGCGATGCGCTGGAGAACGCCCTGCAGGACTCCTTCGACGAGTTGGACGACAACCCCTGGGTGGTGCAGCTCTACGCCCAGGACGAGGCCGACTGGGACAACTATCTGCGCTCCCTGGCGAACTATCTGCAGCCGCGTGCGCAGGGCAGCGCGTTCAGCGACTTCTACCTGCGCTTCTTCGCCCATCACCTGCGGGCCATCGCCAAGCCGGGTGGCCTGTTCGAGGACACCACGGTGACGCGCCTGCCGTGGCGCGGCCAGGTGCGGCGCGTGCGCATGGTGGTCTACCGCCGCACGTCCGCGGCCCCGACCCCGCGGCGCGGCCAGTTGCCCGAGCAGGCGCTGACGACGATCTGCGACCGCCTCGCCGGCGGGCTGGCGAATGCCGGCGTGAAGGCTCGGCGTCTCGGCGCGGCGGACATCCACGCCTGGCTGCTGCGCTGGTTCAACCCGAATCCGACCCTGCTCGGCGCCACCGCCGAAGATCGGGAACGCTTCTACGCGCTGACCCGCTACCCGGAAGAGCGGGAGGAGGGCGAGATCGAACTCGCCAGCGGCACCGACTTCGCGCAGCGCCTGTTCTTCGGCCAACCGCGCTCGGACGTGCCCAACGGCCTGTGGTTCTTCGACGGCATGCCGCATCGGGTGATCGTGATGGATCGTCTGCGCACGCCACCCGTGACGGGCCATCTGACGGGCGAGACGCGCAAGGGCGGCGATGCCATGAACGCGCTGTTCGACCAGATGCCCGAGGACACGGTGATGTGCCTGACGCTGGTCGCCACGCCCCAGGACGTGCTGGAGGCGCACCTCAACCACCTCGCCAGGAAGGCCGTCGGCGAGACCCTGGCCTCGGAGCAGACCCGGCAGGACGTGCAGCAGGCGCGCGGCCTGATCGGCAGCGCGCACAAGCTCTACCGCGGCACGCTGGCGTTCTACCTGCGCGGCCGCGACCTGGCCCAGCTCGATGCGCGCGGCCTGCAGCTCGTCAACGTGATGCTCAACGCCGGTCTGCAACCGGTACGCGAAGAGGACGAGGTGGCGCCGCTGAACAGCTATCTGCGCTGGCTGCCGTGCGTGTTCGATCCGGCGGCCGACAAGCGCCAGTGGTACACCCAGCTCATGTTCGCGCAACATGCGGCGAACCTGGCGCCGGTCTGGGGCCGCAGTCAGGGCACGGGGCATCCGGGCATCACGTTCTTCAACCGCGGCGGCGGCCCGATCACCTTCGATCCGTTGAACCGCCTCGACCGGCAGATGAACGCGCACCTGTTCCTGTTCGGCCCCACGGGTTCGGGCAAGAGCGCGACACTCAACAACATCCTGAACCAAGTCACGGCGATCTATCGGCCGCGCCTGTTCATCGTCGAGGCGGGCAACAGCTTCGGCCTGTTCGGCGACTTCGCGGCACGCTTGGGCCTCACCGTGCATCGGGTGAAGCTCGCGCCGGGCGCGGGCGTCAGTCTGGCGCCGTTCGCCGACGCCTGGCGCCTAGTCGATACGCCGAGCCAGGTACAGACGCTGGACGCCGATGCGCTCGACGAAGAGCAGACCGATGCCGGCATGGCGGTGGAAGGCGACGAGCAGCGCGACGTGCTCGGCGAGCTGGAGATCACTGCACGGCTGATGATTACCGGCGGCGAGGACAAGGAGGAGGCGCGCATGACGCGCGCCGACCGCAGCCTGATCCGTCAGTGCATTCTCGATGCGGCCCAGCATTGCGTGGCGGACAAGCGCACGGTGCTCACGCGCGATGTGCGCGACGCGCTGCGCGAGCGCGCCCGCGACGCCACGCTGCCGGAGATGCGGCGCGCACGGCTGCTGGAGATGGCCGACGCCATGGATATGTTCTGCCAGGGCGTGGACGGCGAGATGTTCGACCGGTCCGGCACGCCGTGGCCCGAGGCGGACATCACCATCGTGGACCTCGCCACCTTCGCGCGCGAGGGCTACAACGCCCAACTCTCGATTGCCTACATCTCGCTCATCAACACCGTCAACAACATCGCCGAGCGCGACCAGTTCCTGGGTCGCCCGATCATCAACGTGACGGACGAAGGCCACATCATCACGAAGAACCCACTACTCGCGCCTTACGTGGTCAAGATCACCAAGATGTGGCGCAAGCTCGGCGCCTGGTTCTGGCTCGCTACGCAGAACCTGGACGACCTGCCAAAAGCGGCCGAGCCCATGCTCAACATGATCGAGTGGTGGATCTGCCTGTCGATGCCGCCCGATGAAGTCGAGAAGATCGCGCGCTTCCGCGAACTCAACGCTTCGCAGAAGGCGCTGATGCTGTCCGCCCGCAAGGAGACCGGCAAGTTCAGCGAGGGCGTCATCCTGTCCAAGTCGATGGAAGTGCTGTTCCGCGCCGTGCCGCCCAGCCTCTACCTGGCGATGGCGATGACCGAGCCCGAGGAGAAGGCCGAACGCTTCCAGTTGATGCAGCAGCACGGCATCAGCGAGCTGGATGCCGCCTTCCGCGTGGCCGACAAGATCGACCGAGCGCGGGGCATCGAACCTCTGGCGCTGGACACGTTGGCCTGACGGGAGCGACGCGATGCGCATGCCTTCATTCGCCCGCCGTCATCCCTGGATCGGTTTGCTGATCGTGGTGACGATTGCGGTGGCCTCGTGGATGCTGCTGCGTGTGTCGCATCCGGCGACCGAGCCCATGCCCCTGGCCGCCGCCGGGTCCGAAGCGCCGAAACCGGCCGGCCCGCCCTGGCTGTATGGCCGTGCCGATGCGCGCTTCACGGTGGTCGGGTACGCCGACCTGGAGTGTCCGTACTGCCGGGCCTACTTCCCCGCGCTCAAGCGCTGGATCGACGCCCATCCCGAGGTGAACTGGCAGTGGCATCACTTGCCGCTGTCCATGCACGAGCCGGCCGCGACTGCCGGGGCACGCCTGGCCGAGTGCGCGGGCGAGACGGGCGGACATGCCACGTTCTGGCAGGCCGTGGCGTGGCTCTACTCGAACACCCGTGGCGACGGCCAGGGCCCGCCGGAAGGCCTGCGCTATCCCGACCTCACACCAGCCATGCAGGGTTGTCTCGACAGCGAGCGCCCCGATGCCGTCATCCGTGCCCAGGCGGTGGAAGCAGCACAACAGGGCATCGCGGCCACGCCGGCCCTGCAACTGCGCGACCGCGAGTCCGGCAAGACCCTCCTGCTGCACGGTCCCGTCGAAGGCGATGCCTTGCTGTCGGCTATCGACCTGCTCGCCGCCGGCAGCACGACCGTAGCCGAACCCGCCCATTCCCCAGACATGCCCGCCGGCGTTGCCGGTGACATGCCCAGGTAGCCATCGATCTTCAAGGCTGCGGCGCGGCTTGTCCGCGTTGATCGAAACCCGTTCGCATCGCATCCCTTGACGCGAACAGCCACCGCATCCGCGGTGGTGGATGCCCGCTCGTCACCCGTTCCATCCCCATCGTCCCCAGGAGGGTTTGCCCTCCAGGGGCAGGCGCCCTCCGATCTCATCCATTGGAGGTTCGCCATGTCTCTTGTCATCGCCGACTCCTGCCCGGAGTCGCTCACCCTGATCGCCGCCCAGCATGAAGACTGGATCATCCGGCAGGCCATCACCCTGCTGGAGAACCGCGTGTTCAAGGCCGGTCCGGCGCTGGGTAGTCCCGCCGCCGTGCGCGACTACCTGCGCCTGAAACTGGTCGCGGAGCCGAACGAAATCTTCGCCGTCGTGTTTCTCGACAACCAGCACCAGGTGCTCGCCTATGAACCGCTGTTCAAGGGCACGGTCGACCAGACCAGCGTGTATCCGAGGGTGGTGGTCCAGCGTGCGCTGGCGCTCAACGCTTCGGCGCTGATCCTGGCGCATCAGCACCCCTCGGGGAACACCGAGCCCTCGGCCGCTGATCGTGCGATAACCGAGCGGCTGAAGAGTGCCCTGGCTACCGTCGATGTCCGGGTGCTGGATCACTTCATCGTCGGCAAGGGCAGCCCGTACTCGTTCGCCGAAGCCGGCTTGCTGTAGCAGCACCACCCCATGCGCATTCATTTCATCACCACGGGAGCCCTTGGCTCCCGTTTCTTTTCGCCGGTGCGCAGGAAATCGGGACTGACCGGTTTCGGTTTCTTTGTCGTTCCCTGATCTGCGTTGCGCTCGACTACGAGTCTGCATCGACTCCGCGGAGGCGCGACATGCCGGCTCATTCCCTCAACCTTCCTGCTGTCTCGCGGCGCCCCCTGGCCGCCAGGCTGGCCGCTGGACTGTGCGCCGCGCTGCTCGGTCCCATCGCGGCGGCCGCCGATGTGCTCGTCGTCACCGACAGCCGTCATCCGGTGCAGGCCCCGGCCGGCGTGCGGGTCATCGAGCTTGACCAGGCCACGCGCATCGAGGTCGAACTCGCCGCGCACCTGCCGGCCGACCCGCAACAGGCCGCAGCCGTGGTGCGGCAGCGGTTGCATGACGGCGGCGAGGCCCTGCAGCGCCGCATCGGCCATGCCTATCAGGGTGTCGCGGATGCCTGGGGACTGGGCATCGCCAAGATTCCCGCCGTGGTGGTCGATCGACGCTACGTGGTCTATGGCGAGCCCGACGTGTCCCGTGCCGTCGCGCGCATCGATGCCTACCGGAGCACGCAGCCATGAGCCTCCCGCTGGCACGCCGGCGCCTGCGCGCCACCGCCGCCTCGCTGCTGCTGGGCACGGCCACGTCGACGTTCGCCCTGGACACCGCCACCATCGTCTCGTCGGCGATGTCCCCCGACTGCCTCGAATACCGCGTGGTCGGAATCTGCTACTGGCTGTACTGCACGCCCTTCGGCTGCTCGGTGCGCACTTCCGTCAAGGTGCGCCACTACGTCCCCGATGCGGTGGTGTCGAGCTACTCGAACACCGGCGAAAACCCGTGGCTGGAAGTCAGGGCGATGAGCATGCCCAACCCGACCGCCAAGGCTGGCGGTGACGGCACGACCAATCACGACAACGAGAACAACGTCGCCAAGTTCAAGAACGCCGATGTCATCGGCCATCCGGCCGGGATGGTGTTCAGCCAGTTCGCCAGCGCCTCCGGCTACACCTGCGAAGGCGCTGGCACGGCCTTCATGCCGTATCTGCTGAGCACGCTCGACACGATCGCCTGGCGCTACAACATCCCGGAAGCGTTCTACCCCGAAGCGCTCATCCCCGGCCGGCGCGAAATCGGTACGCGCACCGGCCTGAACCTCTGGGGCAACGTGTATCCCCGCGGTGGCTTCCTGCACCAGACCGACGATCACAAGAGCGGCGCCGTGGTCGCGCAGCGCGCGGGCGACATCGTGACGCGCCGCAACCAGATTCACGTGTACCAGCCACTGCTGGCCAACGCCCGCGACGGGTACTGGCCGGCCGGCGCGTTGATGGAGACCGACGCCTCGACGGGCAAGTGGCAGGAGCTGACGCCCACGCTCTCGAACAGTTGCGTGGTCTTCCCGCACAGCCGCACCCGCGTGCAGGCCCAGCAGGGCGACTACGCCTGGGCCTTGTGGCGGCCGTACTCCTGCTGCCGGCGCCGTGGCCAGGTCTTCCTCGGCAGCGTCGATTTCATGTGAGGAACCCACGATGAACGCCTCCCTCCCTGACTTCCTGCGCCGGGCGAAGTCGCCCCTGCGGGCCACGCTGCTTGTGCCGGCCATCACGCTGGTCGTCGGCGTCGCCTGGGCGCAGACCCGCATCGACCCCAATGGCGTGAACGTCAGCGGCAGCGTGATCGGCGACGACGTGCTCTACAGCATCGGCGGCGGCCGGGCCGTGTCGATGGGTGGTGCCGGCAACATGCAGAGCATCGGCGTCGGCGTCGGCTGGAACAGCAACCTGATCTGCGGCGACATGAGCATCACCACGACGCTGCAGAACCAGCTCAACGGCATCACCAACGGCTTCCAGACGATCATGAGCAACGTGATCCAGAACGCCACCAGCGCCGTGGCCTCGCTGCCGGCCCTGATCATCCAGCGCGCCGACCCGGGCCTGTACAACCTGCTCACCAACGGCATCCTGCAGGCGCGCCTGGATTTCGACCGCTCGAAGATGACCTGCCGCGCCATCGCCAATCGCATGGCGGACATGGCCGGCGGCCAGGCCGGCTGGGACCAGCTCGCCGAAGGGATGGCGCTGCGGGATGCGGTCAGCAGCACCGATGCCGTCTCCGCCATCGAGCAGGCCGAGTCCAACAAAGGGAACAACGGCGTGCCATGGGTCGGCGGCGGCAACGCGGGCGGCTCCGGCCAGAGTTCGATCAAGGTGGTCGGCGATGTGACGCGAGCGGGCTACAACCTGCTCAACGGGCGCAGCGTCACCGATACCTCGTCGATCGCGCGCAGCGCCTGCGGCAACCGCCTGACCTGCCAGACCTGGTCGTCGCCTGGCGCGGCCGCGGCCTTTGCGAACCGCGTGCTGGGCGAACGCGAGCAACGCACCTGCGAAAACTGCACGAAGACCCAGACCACGCCTGGCGTCGGGCTCACGCCAGTGATCCAGGAAGAGTACGAGACCAAGCTGCAGGTGCTGCAGGAGCTGGTGACGGGCACCCGGCCGACGACGCCGGCCAATCTCGACGCGGCCGGCAGCAGCTCGCTGCCGATCACCCGCGGCGTGATCGAGGCCCTGCGTGATGAACCCGACCAGGACGTGCTGGGCAAGCGCCTGGCGTCCGAGGCGGCGCTGTCCAGCGTGCTGGAGAAGGCTCTGCTGCTGCAACGCACGTTGCTCACCGGCAAGAAGGAGCCGAACGTCGCCGCCAACGAGTTGGCCGTGCGGGCGGTCGACCAGGAGAACAGCGCGCTGGAGCAGGAGATCAACAACCTCAAGACTGAGCTGGAGCTGCGGCGCACGCTGGCCGGCAACTCGGCGATGGCGATCATCCAGCGCCACAGCACCCGCGCCGCCGGCTCGCGCGGCATCTTCGAGGGCGACACCACGCGCGACCGTCTGCGGGAAGTCCAGAAGCCGCGGAGCGGTACGCCATGAGCCGGCTGGCTTGGCTGCGGCTGCCATGGCTGTTCAACCGCCGCGTCGGCGTGGCGCTGTTGTGGACCTTGCTGGTGGTGGCTGTTGCGGCGGCGGTGAACATCGCCGGCATCCACATGATTGGCGGTGTCGAGGACTGGCAGCACTGGCTGCAGGCGCACACCGGCCACTTCTTCGTGTGGCGGCTTGGCCTCTACGGGGCGACGGCGTACGGCTGGTGGTGGATGCGTCGGCGCCTGTTGCGGCGGGAGCCATCCCGCGAGACGCATCAGCGCCTGCTCCGGACGGAGATCGCTGTGGTGATTGCCGTGGTCGCACTGGAAGCCAGCCAAGCGTTGCGGCACGGTTGAGAGCAGGAGGCGGGCATGACGCTCTACACCACGGACTACCTGGAGTATTACCTGACCCTGCTGGCCTGGGTGGTCAGCAACGGTATCTGGAACATCCTCGTGGCTAGCGGCGTGTTCGCGCTGCCCTTCGTGGCCATCGTGATCCAGGAATGGCTCAAGGCCCGCAGCGAAGGCGCGGATGAGGGGAACAAGGGCGTGCTGTCGTCGATGCGGATCGAGAACCGGGTGTGGGTGGCGTTCGTGGTCATCCTGTTCGCCGGCATCCCGTTCGTCCCGGTGGATCTCGCCACGATCAAGTTCGACACCACGCGCTCCGCGCAATGTCAGGTCAGCGTCCCGCTACCCAATGACACGGGCTGGGCCAATGTTTACACCACGCTCGACAACCAGAGTGCACTGGTGCCGGTGTGGTGGTTCTTCATGCATTCCGTCTCGAAGGCGGTCACGGGCGCCGCGGTGGCAGCGATTCCCTGCGGCAACGACCTGCGTCAGATTCGCATGGATGTCGATGCCACGCGGATCGATGATCCGGTGCTGGCACAGGAGGTCGCCGATTTCACGCATGACTGCTACGGGCCGTCGCGCGCCAAGCTGTTCATGAGCCGGCCGACGCTCTCCGATGAGCAGATGAACGACGTCACCTGGATCGGATCGAGTTACTTCCTCGACACGCCCGGCTTCTATGACACCTATCGCTCCAAGACCCCACGCACGGCCTGGCCCTACGACGCGACCCGCGATGCGGGGTTGGCTCAGGTGAACAGCGGCGGCGGCTATCCGTCCTGCCGGCAGTGGTGGGCCGATGGCGACCACGGACTGCGCAGCCGGCTGCTGGCACAGGTCGCCCCGGATCTGCTGACCCGCATCGGGCGCTGGGTGGGCTTCCTGTCGCAGAGCGAGGTCAATGACTCGGTGATCCGCGCCGTCGTCTCACCGCGGCAGCAGAAGATGAACCAGGGCGCCGTCTACACCGACTACGGCGGCCAGATCGACAAGACGCTGCCGAACATCGTCACGCGCGGCGCGAGCGACCTGGGGCTGACCGTGGGCTCGCTGGCCTTCTTTCCCGCGATGGACGTGGTGCGCCAGGCGCTGCCGATGGTGCTGACGATGCTCAAGATGGCGCTCGTCATCTGCATCCCGTTGGTGCTGCTGATCGGCACCTACGACCTGAAGACGGTGATGACGGTGAGCTGCGTCCAGTTCGCGCTGTTCTTCGTGGACTTCTGGTTCCAGCTCGCGCGCTGGATCGACAGCACGATCCTCGATGCCCTCTATGGCTGGGGATTCGGGGCAAATCGGCCGCACACCAACTTCGATCCCCTGATCGGCCTGAACAACGCCTTCGGGGACATGCTGCTGAACTTCGTCATGGCGACAATGTTCCTCGTACTGCCGAGCTTGTGGGTTACCGCACTAGGCTGGGTAGGTGTTCGTGCTGGCGGCATGCTTCAAGGTTTGGCAAACGGGACCAGGGACGCAGGGCAAGCAGGTGGCAAGGGATCGAATCTATTGATCAGCGCTGCCAAAAAGTAGCTTGCCGTACATCAGTCGTCTTCAAACCGCGGGTCTGGATCGTCGTTGTGCATCGTTGGGTGATAGAACAGACCTTCGCGGTGATCGCGCTCCTCTGCCTTGCGACCGAGAAAATCGGAATCGCTTTCCGTGTTGTCTTGCCTTGCGATCCAAGCCGCAGCCAAGATGCCCCCAATCAGCAACGCCAGCCAGAACGCGACGTAGAGCAGTATCCCGAGCGCCGTGAGCTTGAGTACCGCGAGAACGACCTTGGCAACGTTCGGCGTCCATCCTTGAGCCACCAGCCATCCATTCGCCCGGCGATCCAAACCCACGCAACCTCGCCATGCCCGACCCAACATCCGGCCCAGGCGTTCCGCGAAAGTTGTCTGTACAACGGGTTTCATGATGACTACCAGGGTTATGCCAAAAGGGCTCGAAGGTTGCCGCGAATGACGTCCGCCATTTCGGCCGCTTGCATACCGCGCAACCGGCCTAGAGCTTCCACCACGATTGCCACATCGACCGGTTGCGAGGGTCGCTCGCCGGTGCGGGTGAAGGGCCCATCTGTCTCAGTCAGTATCCGATCCAAGGGGATGGTCTGAACCATCGCGGCGTGTCTCTCCTTGTCCAGCATTCCCGCATTGATCGAGAAGTAGCAACCCAGTTCCAACGCTCGCTTCGCCTCGCTTTGCGTTCCCGTGAACCAGTGAAGAACGATCTTGCCACGTTCCGGCGGCAGATGCGCCTCGACAAGATCGAGCACCGCCTTGGCCGACCTAATGCTGTGGGTCGTGATGATCTTGCCACCCGCCTCAGCGCAACGTTGCAACACGTGCTGAAACACGCGCTTCTGGGCATCGAGCGACTTGAAGAACCGAGGACCGGCGTCCAACCCGACCTCGCCGACATAGCGAGTCTCTGAAAGATACCGGTCCCATAGCTCGATTTCGTTCTCGCGCTCTGCGACCAACTGGGGGTGCAGCCCGAGCGCCGCTCGAACATGCTTCGTGCACTGTGCGAGTTCGTGATTGCGAGGCCAGGCGCGAGGTGTCGTCGTCACCGCAAGCGTGAACACCCCGGCCGCGTCCGCGTTCCGAACAGCCACGGCATGGTCCGGATAAAGGTCCAAGTGGCAGTGAAAGTCCACGAGACCGATTGTTGCGATCATGCGCGCACCCTAGTCAACTCGGCCGCGCCTCGACGCCATCGATGAGCCGGGCGACTTCATCAAGGCCGCGCCGGTAGACATCGGCGAGTTCATCGAGGTGCGCGGCTTCGTCAGCAAGCGAGCCGGGTTTATGGATCAAGAGGTTCGCAAGCTCCGGTCGCCCTTTCAAGCGCTCGATTGCGTACTGAAACGACCTGACCTGCTTTCCGGGCGACTCGCGCGTGTCCAGTGGCTGCGCGCGGAGGTCCGGCACGGTGTACGTAGTCGCATCGTTTCCGTTACCCCATGCCGCCATCAGCGCCGCACGGCGAATCAGGCACGGCAAGCAATACCCGCAGTGCTCGATTCCGAGTCCCTGCCACCGACCCTTGGTGGGGGAGGAACACGACAGAGAGTCCGTCGCCAACTTCTTCAAGAGTGCTGGGTTGCGACAGCCCGCGGCCATCTCCCCTTTCGTTTTGTCCCAATAGGGGTTCAGGATCTCCCCGTCTATGCCGAGTGCGCCGAGCAGGTCGTTCCACCTTGCCATGTAGTACGGGTGCGTCGTGCGGGTACTGTTCGAGCCCAGCCGCAGTGGGTCCAGAGGCACATTCAGAGCGATCAGCCCGTTCTCGGGAACCCGCAGCGTGAAGCGTCGTCCCAGTCCAGTACCAGCGAACACCCCGAGCGCGAGGAACAGGAACGATCTTCCCCGCGTGCTGTTCTCCGAGCCGACTCCTTCCACGAGGCCATCGTCGAAGGTCATTCCGACGCGTAGCCGCTCGAAGGATGACCTGTCGTAGTGCTTCTTCAAGCCCGTAAGCAACTTGCCCTGCGCGTCGCTGGTGGCGCCTTCACCGAAGTGACTGACCAGCAATGGGGTCGCGCCGTCCTCCAAGAGGTCTATGGCGCCGATAAGGCTGTCAAGCCCGCCCGAAAAGAGGCTCAGGGAGTCGAAGGGTGGACAGATAAGACTCGGGGGCGCCTCCTCAGCGATCGTCTCGAACCGAGCCGGACGCGCCCTGAACCCGATCGTCCATTGATCTCCCGTCAAGAAATCCAGCGACTTCTTCAGCGTCGCTGTCGCAGTTCCCCAACGAACCGGATCACTGACCGGAACAACCAGACGAATCTCGCGCGTCCAGGAGTCTTGCGATTGCTCAGCTCGCGAGATGCGCGTGTCCGCGGCATGCACGTGAGCAGCCAGCACTAGCAGGTCGACGCCAATCTCCGAGGGAAAAACGCCGATCTTCTTCAAGCTGGTTAGCGCACCACCGATGCCATGGTCCAGGGACTTCTCGCCGGCGACGAGCTGCAAGTAGGTCCTCTGTTCATCCACACCGACCGGAACGTCAACGTGGTCATCGGGACCGAAGCGCCCCGCCAAGAGTTGTCGCTTCATTGGTTGGCCTCCGCATCCCCCAGGGTCTGCAGGATCGCAAACGCGGACTCGTACACGGTGTCCACGAAGGTTTGAATCCGTTCGGGCGTGAGATTCGGTGACTCCGCCCGGGCCCGGGTCAGCGCGTCGCTCACCCCGCCCCGAATGAAGTCGCGCAACTGCTGTTCGACGCGGTGTGCCGATTGGGCGTCCACTGGCATGGTCACGGCCTTGGTGCCGATGTCATTGCAGATCCGCGCTTCGATCGCATGCGTGGCGTACAGCTCGAAGACCGTTTGCATCTGATCCGGCGTGAAGGTGGTCAGGTCAGTCAACCCTTCGCTGGCCAGTTCAACGACGGTTTCGATGTAAGCCTCACGGGCGATGCCTTCATCGACGGTGCCTGCGCCTGGGCAGATGTAGTCGGCCAGGCCCACGAAAATCTCGGTGATCGGGCGACCTGCCAGGGACTCCAAGTCGAGCGCGCGCAAGGCCTCGCGCACCCCCCGCGCCTGCGCGTCAACCAGGAAGCCGAGAAGGCGCGCGCCGGCACTGCGAGAGGCTCCCATTCGCTGGGCTGCCTGCCGGGCACCGCCGGCGGATGTGGAGACGTATCTTGAGACGGCTCGGCCAAGGTTGGCCCTGTCAGTGCCGCCGGAACCAGCAAATCGCGTGAAGCAATTGCGGGCTCCGGAGAAACGCTGCGGGTCTGCCGTTCTTGGAATGGGCAGGCGATTTGGCGGCACAGGCGGCGCGCCGCCGTCGGCCGGCGGCTGGCCGTCCGGCCCAGCTCCCGTGCCTGCGGGAGCAGCGGGAGCCTCACCGCCATCAGCGCCGCCGAGCCATGACGGAACAAGCGGAGTACCGCCGCCAGGGCCACCGTAAGCCGTCGAAGTCCCCATCAGCGTCCTCCCTTTACGTCCTTGAGGGCCGCTTCGGCGCTTGCTTTGAGGCCGGGGTTATTGGCGACCTTGCTCCACTCGCCCAGCAGCTTTGTCAGACGAGTGGCGCATTCGGCATCTTTGATGACACCCTGCCAGCCACTGACAGTCCATGGGCCACACTTGCCACTTGGCAATGCTTCCAAAAAATCCATCAACCGGCCCTGCAAGCCAGGTTGCGCCTTCACGAGGACGACAAGCCCATCAACACCCGCTGGCTTGGTGTCGAAGGTGCCCGTGCTCATGATCTTGGTGCGCACGGCCTCGAACACCTTCTCCGCTTCGGGCTGCACGAGCTGCTTCAACTCGGCCTCGTAGCCCTGGACGGTCATCTTGCCGCCAAACAGCTTCTCCACCACGCCGGCCAAGTGACCCAGCACGGACACCGGGCCGAAGTAGTCCTTCTTGTCCTTCGTCACGAACAAGTAGGGGCGTAGATCGAGACCCGAGAGCTTGGGTGACAGGCGCGCCCAGTCGCATACCGTCTCTGACGACCGCCATTCAGCCAATACGGCGTTGTCAAGCGCGGGCCCTGGCTCGCCGGCTCTCTGTCCCTTCCGCTCGCCGGCCTGCGATTCCTTACCGTCGGCCGTCGCCAGCCCCTTTTCAAGCGTATCGAGGTCCTCGCATAGCCCCTGCGGGTGGACCGCGGCGACAAACGCGATCTGCTCGAACAGCCTCGGGATGAAGCGCTCAGCGAGCATGAGCTTCGCGAGCACGGGCAGTTTGATATCGTCCCCGAATCCGCGCGCGGCCGCAGTACGCTCACGCAGCAGCAGCGTGTTGAGGAAGCGTTTGATCTGACGCGGGTTGCCCTTCGTACCGCTCGCCAGGATGGGGCCAATCTGGTCACTGAGGGCAAGCGCGTTGTTCGCCTTTTCGGCTTGCTTGCTGAGCGCCGTCTTGACGGTCGCCGCATCCAAACCGCCACTGGTCCAAGGACGCTTCAGCTTCTCACGCGCCACTCCAATCAAGTTCGCATAGTCGGCGTCGTTTTCACCGATTTCGGCGCCGGCCAGCAGCAGCGTGACGTAAATCCGTGTCTCGGTCTCGCCCAGCGCCGGGATACGGAATGGGACCTGGATGAGCTTTTCGAGGTAGTTGCGTGCGTAGTCCCGCGGTCCGGTGCTGTCCGGCAGATCGGGAAAGTGCTTGCGCACCGCATACTCGATCATCGCCTCGTCGGCCGCGACGACGAACGCCGTCCGGGCGGTGAACACGAACAACCGGATCGCTTCGAGCGTTTCGATGGCGGTGTCTGGCAAGCAGCGATCGAGGTCATCGATCAGGACGATGAGCTGTTTGATCCCCGCGTCCTTCAGGAGCTGGTCGAAGGCCTTGCGGAACGCTTCCACTTCCTCGGGCACATTCTTTGTTTCGCCCGGCTTCAGCACGGCCTTCACCTCGTCGATCGCCGTCGAGAGGGTTTCTTTCGTGGCGAGCTTGGCAGGATCCGCTATCACCGCTTCGAGCGAGCCGACGATGGCTCCGATTTGATCGGGTGTCGGAATGCCTGTGAACGCGGTCAGGGCGAGGCCGCCGGCTCTCTTCGCCACCTTCAGCCAGTCGATGCGCCGGAAGACATCCTTGACCGCGGCCGCGGCCTTGTTCAGGGCCGGACGCTTCTCGACCAAGCCCGTGACGATCCCCTCGATCAGGGCGATCTTGGCATCCTCGAAGCCTTGAAAGCGCCATCCGTTGAACTTGAGGCACAGGACTTCGTCCTTGTCGGCGAACCCCGCCTCGATCATTTCGAGCACGCTGGACTTGCCCGCACCCCAGTCGCCATGCACGCCGATCGTCACCGGATGGTCGGGCCTGGCGCGAAGCAACTCGATGATCGTGGTCGCGATGGCCTCGTTGTTCAGCAGGTCGACCCGGGTTTCGTTGTCGGTCAGAATCATCGGCGTTGATCTCCCCCTGGCAGTTCGTTTGGCAAGTTCAAGAGTACGGAGCGGATAGCTGCGGACACCGCATCACGCGGCCCATCCAGCCTGAGACCGAGGGTCAATTCAACTTGCACGCCAACACCGCGCCGTCCCCGATTGCAGATGTTGTTCGGATCGGTTGCCGGGAACGAGTGCCCCTTCAGATCGACTTCCACACCAAGCCGAGCAATGGCTTGTCCGATGGATATCTTCAATGGGTAGTCAAGGCCGCCCATCAGGACGCGCTGTGCCTTGCCGCCGCAGCCGTGGATCGCGACCACGTGGTCGCAGGCGGATAGCAGTGCCAGGCAGCGCGGTTCATCAAATTTGTGGCTGGTCAGATGAAGTGCAGCGTAGTTGCCAGCCTGACGAATTCCTTCGAACAGATAGAGATTGATGTCCGTGCCAGCGACGGCTCGCGCGATGTCCGACGTGAACTGCTCAATACCTCCGCCATGCGGTGCGATGACGGCGATGGATGATCCGGCGAACGGGCGTACATGCACCCTGTAGTCCGTTCCTTCGGCTTGCGCGCTGGCCAAGTCGGCATAGCTGCCATATCCATCGGCAAGGCTACTCATCGCGCCCCTCGACTGGGAGCGCCGGCCCTTGGAGCGATGCCAGCAAGATTGCGCACAGCGGCTCAGGCATCAGGCCCCCGTTCGAAGAAGTTGCGGCTGGCCGAGCCGGGTTGGCTTGGGTCGCAGGATGATTAGATTGTGCATTAAAAATCAAACCTCATGCTACTTTCTCTGCGCGCTCTTGCGATAGCTCTAAGGGCTGATTTGATTCCGTGCTATCTTTATAACATGGATGGAAATTCTAGGCACCAGGTAATCAAGCGGCTGCAGGCGGGACTCCCCCGCGGGGCGCCGTTCGACCTTGCCACCCTGAGCCAGTTCGGGGTGTCGCCCCAGCTCGCCGCCCACTATGCCGACGCCGGGTGGCTCGTGCGCCTGGCCCATGGCGTCTATGCCTTCCCGAACGATGAGTTCGGGGTCTACGGTGCGCTGAAGTTCCTGCAACAGCGTGTGCCCGGCCTGCACATCGGCGGCAAGAGCGCCCTGGCCCTGCAGGGCGTGCGCCACAACCTGGGGAGCCGGGAGACGCTGGTGCTGTGGGGCGACGGTCGTTTCGCATTGCCGGCCTGGTTCACCGCGCGCTTCCCGGCCCGCTACGTCCACGCCCGCCTGTTCGACTGGCCGGACACGGCGCTGGCCAGCAAGACCCTGAGCACGCCGCCTGGCCTGCCCGAGGATCTGCAGGTGGCCACCTCCGAGCGTGCCGTGCTGGAGCTGCTGTACGAAGCCGGCGTCAGGCAGAGCCTCGAAGAGGCCCGCAATCTCTTTGACGGACTGCGTTCCCCCCGCAAGGACTTGCTCGGGCAACTGCTTTCCTGCTGCACCAGCGTGAAGGCCGTGCGCCTGTTCCTCACCTGGGCGCGCGAGACCATCCTCGTGGACGTCGATGCCCTGCTGGAGCAGTACCCGGTTCGCACCGGCAGCAACACGCGCTGGATGAGCCGGCTCGACGACGGCACCCTGCTAAGCCTCCGACCTCATGGATAAGACCTACGCGGACACCGTTCGCCTGCTGCTGGCCGTCGCGCCCGACGTGTTCGCCAACGACATCTTCGCCATGAAGGGCGGCACGGCCATCAACCTCTTCGTGCGGGACATGCCGCGCCTGTCGGTGGACATCGACGTGGTGTACCTCCCTTGGCATTCGCCGCGCGACGAAGCGCTGCAAGCCATCAACCAGGAGCTGGCCGCCATCGCCACGCGCGTTGCGCCACTGGGCGTGCAGACACGCCTGGTTCGCGCCAAGGACCTGGGAGACACCAAGCTGATCGTCGAGAACGACGCCAGCCAGGTGAAGATCGAGGTCAATGTCGTGTTCCGCGGCAGCGTGCTGCCCGTCGAGCGGCGGCCGCTGAGCGTCAAGACCAGCGATCTGTTCGGCGTCGAGTTCGAGCTGCCGGTTCTGGCACCGGACGAGCTGTACGCCAGCAAGCTGGTGGCCGCGCTGGATCGACAGCACCCCCGCGACCTGTTCGACGTGTGGCAGCTCTACGAATCGGGCGACATCAGCGACGGCATGGTCGAGTGCTTCGTGATCTATCTGGCGGGCCACAACCGGCCGCCCCACGAAGTGCTGTTCGGCAACGACAAGGACATCGCCGGCGAGTACGAGCGGGCCTTTGTCGGCATGACCGAAGTGGACTGCTCCCTGGAGATGCTGCTCGATGCTCGCGCCAGGCTGCGGCGCGAACTGCCACAGCGACTGAGCACCGCGCACAAGCAGTTTCTGAGCGGGCTGGCGCGCGCAGAACCAGACTGGTCGCTGGTGCAGTGCCAGCACGCCGCTCAACTGCCGGCACTGCGCTGGAAGCTCGCCAATCTCGAAACCTTCCGCAAGCGCCGTCCCGACGACTTCGCAGCGCAATCCGCCGCCCTCGACACCGGCTTGGGCCAGAGCTGACGAACATCCCGCAGCGCCCCACTTGCCGGGATTGCCCCATGCCGCATTCATCGTGGCATCCACGAAGCAGCGGCCCTATACCCAAAGGCTTCCGACAAAGGCCAAAGGGCTGGGAAGGGGCAAAGGAAGGGCGCCAAGGGGAAAGGCCCTATCCTGAAAAGGCCAAAAGGCGCCCCCGAGCAGCCCGTCATCCGGGGTTCGCCATGCTCTCGCTGTTCCAGCGCAAAAGGGTGCCACCCACCGCCGGCACGCCGCCCACCTCCGCCATCGAAACTCCGAAAGGGTCGATGCGGCCGGAGTCGGCCGCATCGCTGCTGGCCACGCCGCGCCGGCAGAAACTGCTGGAACACATCTGGCAGCGCACATCGCTCTCGCGCCGGCAGTTCGCCACGCTCTACCTCGCCCCACTGGAGCGCTACGCCGAGCTGGTCCAGCAGTTCCCGGCCTCCGAGAACCACCACCATGCCTATCCGGGCGGCATGCTGGACCACGGCCTGGAGATCGTCGCCTATGCGCTGAAGCTGCGGCAGTCATACCTGCTGCCTGCGGGCGTCACGCCGGAGGCACAGGCAGCCCAGGCCGAAGCCTGGACCGCAGGCACGGCCTACGCGGCCCTGCTGCACGACATCGGCAAGATTGCGGTCGATCTGCACGTCGAGCATGCCGACGGCAGCGTCTGGCATCCCTGGCACGGCCCGCTGCGAAAGCCCTACCGCTTCCGTTACCGAAAGGAGCGCGAGTACCGCCTGCATAGCGCCGCCACCGGGCTGCTCTACGCGCGCCTTCTCGATCGGGACATCTTCGACTGGCTCAGCGGCTATCCCGACCTCTGGGCCGCGCTGCTGTACGTGCTGGCCGGCCAGTACGAGCACGCCGGCACGCTCGGCGAGCTGGTCGTGCAGGCCGACCAGGCATCGGTCGCCCAAGAACTCGGCGGCGATCCCAGCAAGGCGCTGGCGGCGCCCAAGCATGCGCTGCAACGCAAATTGCTCGACGGCTTGCGCTACCTGCTCAAGGAAGAATTCAAGTTGAACCAGGCCGGCCCGGCGGACGGTTGGCTGACCCAAGACGCCCTGTGGCTGGTGAGCAAGACCGTCTCCGACAAGCTGCGCGCACATCTGCTGTCGCAGGGCTTCGACGGCATCCCGGCGAGCAACACGGCGGTGTTCAACGTGCTGCAGGATCACGGCATCGTGCAACCGACGCCGGATGGCAAGGCGATCTGGAAGGCTACCGTCACCAGCGACGCCGGCTGGTCGCACGCCTTTACCTTCCTGAAACTCTCGCCGGCGATGATCTGGGATGCCGTCGACCGGCCGGCGCCGTTCGCAGGCCGTGTGCAGGTCGAAGAGGAACAGGCGGAGCCGCCGCCGCTGGCGCCGGCGGTGGCCGATGGGCCGCGCGTGGAAGGCACCGAAGCTGCACCCGCGAGCACGGCGCCGATCGCATCCGCAGCCACGGACATCGGCGTGGCCGCGCTGCTCGACCTGCTGGGCGACACTGCTCCATCCACAGCGCCGGAGATCGCCGAGGCCGAGCCGGCCCCTTCGACCGTGCCCCCGCCGCAGATGAGCCTCGCGCCTTCCCAGGATCGCGCGGAGCCCTCCGGGGCGCACTTCATGGCCTGGCTGAGTCAGAGCATCCAGACGCGCAAGCTCATCATCAACGACGCCAAGGCCCTGGTGCATACCGTCGCCGGTACGACCTATCTCGTCAGCCCCGGCGTGTTCCAGCGCTACGCGCAGGAGTACCTTCAAGTCGCCGCGCTGGCCAAGCAGGAGAAGCTGGAGGGGTGGCAGTGGGTACAGAAGCGCTTCGAGAAGCTGGGACAGCACCGCAAGCAGCCGAGCGGGCTGAACATCTGGACCTGCGAAGTCACGGGGCCGCGCAAGTCGCGCCGGCTGCACGGCTATCTGCTCGCCAGCCCGGAGGCGCTGTTCCGGGAGACGCCGCCAGACAACCCATACCTGCGGCTCCTCAACGAGGCCGCAAAGCGCGAAGATTCAGCCCTTGGGGGCAAGGACAACGACGATCAAGGGTAGCCGTGCGGCCGCTGCGCAGGCCGGCTTCAATCCGCGGATGGGGCCGACTCTGCCAGCTTGGCTTCGGTCAGAGTCATCAAGTGGGCGGAACTGCATTTCAGCGCACGGGCGATCTTGAGGATGAGGGGGAGCGTGGGGACATGCTCGCCGCGCTCGATCTTGCCCATGTGAGACCGCTCGATGCCGGCCATGTGAGCCAGCGTTTCCTGAGCGATACCCTGGTTGGTTCTCTCTTCCCGCACGGCAGCCCCAAACGCGATGGCTGGTTCCGCTTCGTAGGTAGTGGTGCCGGTGGGGCGGCCCCTTTGGATCGAACGCTTTGGCATTGCCAAGAGCGTCGAACACGGTCACGATTTAAACCACGTTAAACTTAACTCATTCAACGGCTTCGAGATCAGTTGCCACGAGTTCACCGCCTTGGGGGGAGCTGGACGTGGAATCGAGTGACATCACCGCCGAAATTCGCATGGCCGTCCTCGGCGAATGGGTGCCTCCCCAGCTCGCCGACGTGCTCGCCCTGCAGCGTGCCGAAGAGCCGGAGACTCATGCCGTCCTGGCCGGATGGACAGATCCCGTTCGAGGCGCGGAGCTGCCGGGCGACGGCTTCGATTTCGCCTTGTCTGCGGTTGCCCGGCAGTGGCCTGGCTGGGTATGCGAGCCGCTGTGGCATGACACGCTGGCGGTCGCCGTGGCCAAGCGCTCCCACCTGCTGGCCTACCGTGAAGTGCCGTGCGAGGAAGTGCTCAAGCAGCCCTTGATCTGCTCGCAGTCCACGGCCGATGAACCATGGCGCATGACCGTGCAGCGCGTGTTCGAGAACGCGCTGCAGGAGCGGGAGCAAACGGTGGAGACATTCGATGTGGCGATGACGCTGGTTGCCGCCGGGTACGGGATCGCCATTGCGCCTGCCGCGAGACTGGCGAGCTACCTACGCCGAGGCATCGCCGTGCGGCCGCTGGCCGGCGCACCAACGATCGTGATGGCTTACCTGCTGCGCCGCAACGCTTCCTTGTCGGACACCCAGGCAAGATTCGCCCGCCGCGCGCGCCTAGTGTCCTGACAGACGCGCGGGAATCGCGGTTTCGCCACGATCCCGCATTCCTGCTGCTAGGCGACCCCGACTCGCGGCGGGGTCCATTCGCTTTCCTTCACGGCTGTGCTCACTGCCATGACGAGCTTGTCGAGATTGCTGGCCGTCACGCCCTCCAGTGCCGAACGCCCCCGCAGCATCGAGCGCGGCTGCAGCAGTGCATGGTAGATCTGCCAAGGGTCCGCACCCCTGGTCAGCTTGAGGACGGACTGGATCAGCTCGTGCTTGAGTGGGTCGAGGTGCCAGTCCGGCACCCGCTGGCCGCGGTTGCCCACGTTCAACGCCAGCAAGTTGCCCGCCTTGATCTCGTAGCTGATCCACCTGCGGGACTTGCCCGCCATCTTCGCAAACGCAGCGACGGGAAGGTTGTGCGGCGCTTCGAAGACATCGAACAGCTCCATCCTCTCGCGCTGAATGTCCGAGGGCACCAGCGGCGCGGCCGATCGAGGGGGCGGAACCGCCGGCAGCCGATGTGTGGCGGCAGAAACCAACGGCATGGCGTCACCCGGCTTCGTCACCAGCAGGATTGGCGAAGCGGCAACCGGCGTGGAAGGTGCGCTTGCGGTTTGCTCATTCGGGAACGCGGGCACGCCTTCCAGATGCACGGTGAGCGGCATACTGGCCGCCTCGACCTGGTTCTGCTCGAAGAGGTCGAGCCGATCGGCCCAGTCCTGCATCATGCGGCGACGCTGCTCCACGTACTCGGCATGGTTGTAGGTCGCGCTGACCTTGTTGGGATCGACATGCGAGAGCTGTGCATCCACCCAGACCTTCGGGTAGCCGATCTCGTTGAGCGCAGTGGACATCGTGCCGCGGATGCCGTGTCCCGTCAGGCGTTCCTGATAGCCCATGCGCTTGAGCGCACCATTGAGCGTGTTCTCGCTGATGCGCTTCTTCAAGTCGCTGTCGTGCCGGAACAGGTAGCGCTGGGCCGGCTTGAACTCATCCAGCAGGTGCCGGACGATCTCCATGGCCTGAATCGACAGCGGCACGATGTAGGGCGGGATGTCCTTCGCCTGCTGCCGCTTCTTGCGCATATCCAACTGGAGTTGCTTCACGACGTCGGGCGGGATGATCCACAACCTACGGTCCAGATCGAATTGATCCGGCGTCGCCTGTCGCAGCTCTCCGGTTCGCACGCCGGTCAGCAGCAGTAGCCGCAGCCCGAGCTGGGTCTGCCGCCTGCCGCGATAGCTGCGCAGCCGCTGCAACAGCTTCGGCAGCTCGGCCATGCGCAGGAACGGGTTGTGGTTGACGGGTGGCAGCGGCAGCGCCACCACATCGAGATCGGAGGCAGGGTTCTGCTCCAGGCCCGGCACGATCACCAGCGCGTAGCGGAACAGTTGGTTGAACCACGTCCTGACTTTCTCGGCGACGGAGAGCGCCCTGCGCTTCTCGATCTTGGCGATCACCTCCAAGAGGTCGGGACGCTTGATCTCATAGATCGACCGTTTGCCCAAGGTGGGCAGCACATCCTTGTCGAAGATGCGCGGAAGTATCGAGAGGGTCGTCTGCCGGCCTTCCTTGAGGCTGAGCCCGCGATGCTTGAGCCACTTGCGATACACCGCCTCGAAGGTGTTTTCGTCGGCGAGCCGGACAGCAGTGCGCTTCTGCTTGCGGTGTACGCGAGGATTGGTGCCTTTGGCCAGCAGGGCGCGCGCTTCGTCGCGCAGGCTGCGGGCCTCGCGAAGCGTCACCTCCGGGTAGGTGCCGAGCGACATCCGCTTCTGCTTGCCCGCCCAGTAGTAGCGGAAGTGCCAAGTCCTGCCCCCTGCAGCGGTGACGGCCAGGGAGAGGCCATCCAAGTCAGGGAGGGTGTATGCCTTGCCTGTTGCCTTGGCCTGTCGAACGGCCAGGTCTGAGAGTGCCATGCTCTTGCTCCTGAACATGAGTCAGGAACCAGATGCTGGTCACGTCGACCTCGCCCCTCCATCAACAATCCGGAATCAGCCGCGCCCGCAAAAATGGACTTGTTTGTGGACTTAAAAGTCCCGGCTGTAGGCGGATCGCAGTGGACCGCGGCAGAACATCAAAGAGAGGAAAAGTCCTTGTGAGGCAACGACTTGCAGACTCTCTTGGACTTCTGCGGAAGTCCGCAGATTGATGCAGTGGAGCGGGTGAAGGGAATCGAACCCTCGTATGCAGCTTGGGAAGCTGCCGTTCTACCATTGAACTACACCCGCACGCGTTTCGACGCCCTTGCCGAGCGGTATCGCGGAAGCACGGATTGTAGCCGCTGTGCCGGGTGGCTTCAACTTGCGTTTGTCACTTGCGTTTGTCGGCTGCGGATGGTCCCGCAGGCGGCCTTCAACCGGAGAGGCGCTCCATCGCTTCGCGGATGCGTGCTGGTTCGTCCATCTTCAGGATACGCTGGACCTTGGGCGCGAGGTCACCGAGGTCGGCACGCAGGATGATCTGCTTGATCTCGAGGATGTTTCCCGGGTGCATGGAGAAGTTGCGCAGGCCCATGCCGAGCAGCAGCGCCGTGTAGGTCGGATCGCCCGCCATCTCGCCGCATACCGATACCGGGAGGCCGTAGCGTGCGCCGGTGGAGATCGTCATGGCGATGAGCTTGAGCACCGCCGGGTGCAGCGGGTCGTAGAGGTGGACCACCGCGTCGTCCGAGCGGTCGATGGCCAGCGTGTACTGGATCAGGTCGTTGGTGCCGATCGACAGGAAGGACAGACGGCGGATGAACATCCCCAGGGATAGCGCTGCAGCGGGCACCTCGACCATGCCACCGATGCGGATGCCCTCGTCGAACTTGTGCTTCTCGGCGCGTAGCTCGGCCTTGGCCTTTTCGACCAGGGCGAGGCACTGGTCGATCTCCTGCGCGTGCGAGAGCATCGGCACCATGATCTGCAACTGGCCGTGTGCGGAGGCGCGCAGCAGGGCGCGCAACTGCGTGAGGAACATCTTCGGCTCGGCGAGGGAATAGCGCACCGCGCGCAGACCCAGCGCCGGGTTGGGCTCGACACGTGTCTGCCCGCCGTCGAGCGCCTTGTCGGCGCCAACGTCGAAGGTGCGGATGGTGACGAGCTTGTTCGGCAACGCCTTCAGCACCGTGCGGTAGGCCTCGTACTGCTCGTCCTCGTCGGGCAGGCTCTCGCGGCCGATGAAGAGGAACTCGGTACGGTACAGGCCCACGCCGTCGGCGTTCGCGGTCTTCAAGGCCGGAAGGTCCTTGGGGCCTTCGATGTTGGCGAGCAGGTTGATCTCCTCGCCATCGAGTGTGGTGGCCCGGGTGTCGCGCAGGCGATTGAGCTTGGAACGCTCGATCTCGAGCTCGCTCTTGCGCAGGCGGTATTCTTCCACCAGCTGCTCGTCGGGTGCGACGATGATGACCCCGCGAGAGCCGTCGACGATGATCAGCTCATCGTCCTCGAGCAGGTCGCGTACATGGTGCAGGCCTACAACGGCGGGAATCTTCAGACTGCGCGCGACGATTGCGGTATGGCTGGTCGGGCCGCCAACGTCGGTGACGAAGCCTGCGATATTGTGGTCGCGAAAGCTGATCGTGTCCGCCGGGGAAAGATCATGGGCGACGACGATGGTGCCCAGTCCGTCGCGGCGCTTGGGCGGCAGGTGTCCCGGGTGGCCGAGCAGCTCTTTCACCAGGCGCTCGACGACCTGGACCACGTCGGCCTGGCGTTCGCGCAGGTAAGGGTCCTCGATCTGGCGGAACTGCTCAACGACGTGCTCCATCTGCTGCACCAGCGCCCACTCTGCATTGCAGCGCCGCTCGAGGATCAGCCGCCGTGCGGCTTCGACCAGCATCGGATCGGCGAGCATCATCAGTTGCAGGTCGACGAAGGCGCCGACCTCGCTGTGCGTCTGGCCGGATGTGGTGACCGCCTTCAGGCCTACGAGCTCGCCCTGGACGGTCGCGACGGCCTCGTCGAGGCGCGCGGTTTCCTCATCAAGGTATCTCTCGGCGACGTGGTAATGGTTGACCTCGAGCAGTGCATGCGAGACCAGATGGACGTGGCCGATTGCGATGCCCTGGGAAACAGGCAGGCCGTGCAGGGTGAAAGGCATGTCACTCCTCTTCGCCGAAACGGTCGGCGATCAGCGCCTGAAGCGCCTGCATGGCTTCCTCGGCCCGTTCGCCGTCGGTGTCGATGGTTATCGTGCTGCCCTTTGCGGCGGCAAGCATCATCACACCCATGATGCTCTTGGCATTGACGCGGCGGCCATTGCGTTCGAGCCATATTTCACAAGGGTAGCCGCTCGCGAGCTGGGTCAGTTTGGCCGAGGCGCGCGCATGCAGGCCGAGCTTGTTGATGATGGGCGCATCCTCTCGCGGCATTGGGGCGGGTCTCCGTCGGCAGTTACGGGAGGAAGGGGCTATGCGGCCCGGTCGTCCCGTCGATCTCGTGCAAGGACGGAATTCTAGCCGAGCGGGCCCGAATCGTGCCGTGGATCATCTTCGCTAACTCTATTGGCCCAAAACGAATTTGTCTGAAAATGATAGAATATGCGGCCTGCAGCTTCCGGCGTGCTGCGCGCTCGTGCGCCGGTCGTGCAAAATGACAAGGAGTACAGATGGCAGAAAACAAGGATCCCATGATCCCGGACGGAGACGTCAATCCGATCGACACCGATTACAAGGTCGGTCAGGACAACATCCTCGTCAACGTGGGCCCATTCGGCCTCGATATCCACAACCGCGTGTTCGCGATCTCCGGCCTGATGGTCGTCGCTTTCGTGGTGCTCACGCTGGCGTTCCAGAATCAGGTCGAGCCGATGTTCACCTCGATGCGGGGCTGGCTCACCTCGAGCCTCGACTGGTTCTTCCTCAGTGCCGGCAACATCTTCGTGCTGGTGTGCCTGGTTCTGGTGGTCTCGCCGCTCGGCAAGGTGCGCCTGGGCGGCACGGAGGCCACTCCCGATTACACTTACCTGGGCTGGTTCTCGATGCTGTTCGCTGCCGGCATGGGGATCGGGCTGATGTTCTTCGGCGTCTCCGAGCCCTTGTCGCACTTCGGCAGCGCCTTCGGTGGCACCGCGATGGACAACGGTGCTCGTACCGACTGGGCCCCGCTCGGCGCTGCGGCAGGCGATGCTGCAGCTGCGACCCGGCTTGCCATGGCGGCCACGATCTACCACTGGGCGCTGCATCCGTGGGCGATCTACGCCATCCTCGCGCTCGGCCTGGCGCTGTTTTCGTTCAACAAGGGCCTGCCGCTGACGGTGCGCTCGGTGTTCTATCCGCTGCTGGGCGAGCGTGTCTGGGGCTGGCCGGGTCACGTCATCGATATCCTCGCCGTGCTGGCCACGCTGTTCGGGCTGGCGACCTCTCTGGGCTACGGTGCGGCACAGGCGAGTTCGGGTCTGAACTTTCTGTTCGACGTGCCGCTCGGCAACACCACGCAGGTCGTGCTGGTGATCGGCATCACGGCGATTGCGCTGTTCTCGGTGGTGGCCGGCCTGGACGCCGGGGTCAAGCGCCTGTCCGAGATCAACATGATCCTGGCCGTGCTGCTGCTGCTGTTCGTGGTCGCGGTGGGGCCGACGCTCGACATCCTCACCGGGTTCTTCGCGAATCTTGGGGCGTATTTCCAGCAGCTGCCGGCGCTGTCCAACCCGGTCGGCCGCGACGACGCCAACTTCTCGCAGGGCTGGACCGCGTTCTACTGGGCATGGTGGATCTCGTGGTCACCCTTCGTCGGCATGTTCATCGCACGCGTCTCGCGCGGCCGCACGGTACGCGAGTTCATCATTTCGGTGCTGATCGTGCCCTCGCTGGCCTGCGTGCTGTGGATGACGGTTTTCGGCGAAACCGCGATCCTGCAGTTCGTGCGTGACGGTTACGATGCGGCGACCAAAGCCGAACTGCCGCTGCAGCTGTTCTCAATGCTCGACGCGCTGCCGCTGGCGCAGATCACGTCCTTCATCGCGATCATTCTGGTGGTGGTGTTCTTCGTGACCTCGTCCGACTCGGGTTCGCTCGTCATCGATGTCATCGCCGCGGGCGGCAAGGTCGATGCGCCCACGCCGCAGCGCGTGTTCTGGTGCGTGTTCGAGGGCCTGGTGGCGATCGCGCTGATCCTTGGCGGTGGCCTCGTGGCGCTGCAGGCGATGGCGGTGTCGACCGGCCTGCCCTTCACCATCGTGCTGCTGATGTCGGCGGTGGCGGTGGTCAAGGGACTCATGTCGGAGCCGCGCGCGCGCTGACGCCTTGGCGCTGATCGCCGGTGTCGCGCCGGCTTCAGGCACACTTCGCGGGCAAGCCCGCTCCTGCGGCGGTGATGCGGTGGGAGCGGGCTTGCCCGCGAAGCGCTTGTAAGAATCGGAACCCAGCATGCAAGTCGAACAACTCGAGATCCTCGATTTCCTGCGCGCTCATCGCCCCTTCGATGAATTGCCTGAAGAGGCGCTGCAGCGCACCGCGGCTGTCATCGACGTGCGCTACTACAAGGCGGGCGAGCGCATCGTGGCGTTCGGTGAGGTGGCCGAATACTGGCATCTGGTGCGCAGCGGCGCGGTGGAGGTGTTCCGGCGCAACGGTACGCTCTACAACCGGCTCACCGAGGGCGGCTACTTCGGCGAGTTCGGTCTGCTGCGCAACGGGCGTGTGCGTTTCCCGGTGGTGGCGCTGGAGGATTCGCTGATCTACCTGATCCCGCGCGAGGTGTTCGCCGAGCTCTTCGATCAGTACGAGGCCTTCGCCGACTACGTCGAGGTCGAGGACAAGACCCGCCTGCGCCAGGCCATGTCGCGCAAGGAAGACGCCAACGACCTGTTGTCGGCTACAGTCGAAACCCTGGTGGGGCGTGCGGCGGTGACACTCGACAGCACGGCGACGGTGCGCGAGGTGGCGCAGCGCATGAGCGAGGAGGGCGTCTCCTCGCTGCTGATCGTGGACGACCACCCCGACGTCCCCGGCCTGCCCCAGCTCTCGGGCATCATCACCGACCGTGACCTGCGCACCCGCCTCGTGGCGCCCGGCCTCGCCTACGACACGCCGGCGACCGAGATCATGTCCTCGGGCGTGGTGTCGGTGAACCACAACCAGCTCGTGTTCGAGGCGATGCTGACCATGCTGCGCCACAACGTGCATCACCTACCGGTGCTCGACAATCTGCGCCCGGTGGGTGTGGTGGCGCTGTCGGATATCATCCGCTACGAGTCCCGCAACAGCCTGTTCCTGGTCGGCAGCATCTTCCGCCAGCAGTCTCAGGACGAACTCGCCACCCTGGTGCCCGAGGTGCGCGCCTGCTTTGCACGCATGGTCAACGAAGACGCCAGTTCGCACATGATTGGCAGCGCAATGGCGGCGATCGGGCGCAGCTTCAAGCAGCGCCTGCTCGAACTCGCCGAGGCAGAACTCGGCCCGCCGCCGGTGCCATACTGCTTCCTCGCGCTAGGCTCGATGGCGCGCCAGGAGCAACTGCTCGTCACCGACCAGGACAACGCGCTGGTGCTCGACAACCGCTTCGATCCCGCGCAGCACGACACCTACTTCAAGGCGCTCGCCACCTTCGTCAGCGACGGCCTGGCGCGCTGCGGCTACAGTTACTGCACCGGCGGCGTGATGGCGACCAACGACAAGTGGCGACAGCCGCTCAAGGTCTGGGAGCGCACCTTCACCGACTGGATCGAGCGCCCTACACCGGAGTCCCTGCTCCACGCCGGCATCTTCTTCGACCTCGACGGTGTATGGGGCAAGACCGCGTGGGCGAACCGGCTGCGCGAGCTCATCGCGCGCAAGGCCCGCGGCAACTCGCGCTTCCTTGCCTGCATGGCGCGCAACGCGCTGCAGCGCACGCCGCCGCTGGGCTTCTTCAAGGACTTCGTGGTCGAGTCCGACGGCCGCCACACCGGCGCGATCAACATCAAGCGCCGCGGCACCGCGCCGCTCGCCGACCTCATCCGCGTGCATGCGCTCGCCATCGGCTCGGCTTCGCTGAACTCCTTCGAACGTCTCAAGGATGTCATCGACGCTGCCATCCTGCCGCTCGGTCGCGGGCAGGACCTGTTCGACGCGCTGGAATTCATATCCATGGTGCGTGCGCGTCACCAGGCTGAGTCGCTCGCCGTGGGTGAAGAGCCGGACAACAGCATCGACCCCGAGAAGCTCTCCGAATTCGAACGCAAGAGCCTGCGCGACGCCTTCCTGATCCTGGGCAACGCACAGAAATACCTCAAGTACCGCTATCAGCCCGGGCGGGCGAACTGAGGGGCGCGCGATGCTGCATCTGGGGGATATCAAGGGCGCCGGGAGTGGCGCGCGCAGCCGCAGGCCCGAGGCGGTCGCGGCGCCGGACTGGCCGGCGCGCTTCGCGGCGCTCGCTGAGGCCGCGCGGGACCCGCGCCTGCGCGCCTTCTACGCCGCCGGCGCGGTGGCCGGCGACACGCCGCTTGCCGAGGTGCCGATGGTGGCGATCGACGTCGAGACCACCGGGCTCGACCCCGCCCGCGACGAGATCGTCAGCATCGGCCTGCTGCCGATGACGCTCAAATGCATCGCCTCGAGCGCCTCGCGCTACTGGGTGGTGCGTCCGCGCATCGATTTGAACCCGGAGTCGGTGGTCATCCACGCCATCACCCATGCGCAGATCGAGGCGGCGCCGGATTTGGGTGCGGTCATCGACGAACTGCTCGCGGCGCTGGCGGGTCGCGTGGTGGTGGTGCATTGCCGCGACATCGAGCGCAGCTTCCTGGACCGCGCGCTCAAGGCACGCATCGGCGAGGGCGTCGAGTTTCCAGTCATCGACACCATGGACCTCGAGGCGCGCATTCATCGCGCCGCCCGGCCGGGCTTCTTCGCCCGCCTGTTCGGCAGGAAGCCGGCGCCGGTGTCGATCCGCCTCGCCGACAGCCGCACGCGCTACCACCTGCCGCGCTACCGCGCCCACCATGCGCTGACGGATGCGCTCGCCACCGCCGAGCTGCTGCAGGCGCAGATGGCGCACCGGTTCGCGCCGGAGACGCCGCTGCGAGAGCTGTGGCGCTGAACCGACCTTCGTGAGGGCGGGCAATTCCGCTCCCACGCTCGCCTTCGGTTCAGTCCAGACCTTGCGAGGAAAGGTATTCCTCGTACGTGCCCCGGTAATCCACGATCTGGTGGTCGAGCTTGATCTCGATGATGCGGGTCGCCAGCGAACTTACGAACTCGCGGTCGTGCGAGACGAACACCAGCGTGCCGTTGAACTTGTCCAGCCCGGTGTTGAGCGACTCGATCGATTCCATGTCGAGGTGGTTGGTCGGCTCGTCCATCAGCAACACGTTGGGGCGCGACAGCATCAGCTTGCCGAACAGCATGCGGCCCTGCTCGCCGCCGGAGATCACCTTGACCGACTTCTTCACCTCGTCGCCCGAGAACAGCAGGCGGCCGAGTGTGCCGCGCAGCAGCGTCTCATTGTCCTCGCCGGTGGCGGCCGCGGTGATGCGCGAGTAGGGCGCGATCCAGTCGGTGAGGCTGACGTCCTCGGCGAAATCGCTCGAGTGGTCCTGCGCGTAGTAGCCGGGTTTGGCCTTCTCCGCCCACTTGATGGTGCCCTTCTGCGGCTGCAGTTCGCCCATCAGCAGCTTGAGCAGCGTGGTCTTGCCGACGCCGTTCTCGCCGATGATGGCGATCTTCTCACCGGCCTCGATGGCGATCGAGAAGCGGTTGATCAGCGGCTTGTCCATGCCCTCGTAGGCAAAGGAAATGTTGTCCACCTCGCAGGCCAGGCGGTGCAGCTTGTCCTTCTCGTCGTAGTCGAAGCGGATCCACGGGTACTGGCGCGAAGACGGCTTCACGTCCTCGGGCTTGAGCTTGTCGATCAGCTTGAGGCGACTGGTGGCCTGCTTGGCCTTGGACTTGTTGGCCGAGAAGCGGCGCACGAAGGCCTGCAGTTCCTGGATCTTGTCCTTGGCGCGGGCGTTGGCCGACGACTGGCGTTCGCGCGCCATCGTCGATGCTTCCATGTAGTCGTCGTAGTTGCCCGGGTAGATGGTGATCGTGCCGTAGTCCAGGTCGGCCATGTGGGTGCACACCTGGTTCAGGAAGTGGCGGTCGTGCGAGATGATGACCATCGTGCAGTCGCGGTTGTTGAGCACGTCCTCGAGCCAGCGGATGGTGTTGATGTCGAGGTTGTTGGTCGGCTCGTCGAGCAGCAGGATGTCGGGGTTGGCGAACAGCGCCTGGGTGAGCAGTACGCGCAGCTTCCAGCCCGGGGCGACCTCGCTCATCGGGCCGTTGTGCAGTTCGGTGGGGATGCCCACGCCGAGCAGCAGCTCGCCGGCGCGCGCCTCGGCGGTGTAGCCGTCGTACTCGCCGACCTTGCCCTCGAGCTCGGCGGCATGCATGTAGTCGTCCTCGGTGGCGTCCGGGTTGGCGTAGATCGCGTCGCGCTCCTTGATCGCCGCCCACAGCTCCTCATGGCCCATCATCACCACGTCGAGCACGCGCATGTCCTCGTACGCGAACTGGTCCTGGCGCAGGTAGGCCATGCGCTCATGGACGTCCTTGGAGACGTTGCCGGCGGAGGGTTCGAGGATGCCGCACAGGATCTTCATGAAGGTCGACTTGCCGGCCCCGTTGGCCCCGATCAGGCCGTAGCGGTTGCCGTCGCCGAACTTGACGGAGACATTCTCGAACAGGGGCTTGGCCCCGAACTGCATGGTGATGTTGGCTGCGACGAGCACGGAGAATCCTGTTTTTCAGATAAAACAAAGCCTTGCATTATAGCCGGGAAAAGGCATACGCGTGCGCGTCGCAGCCCTTGCCCGCACGGCAGGCGGGCATGGCGGGGCGATGGAAGGGGGCCCTCAACCGTCGTTGCCGAGCGTGATTTCCTGCGTTCTTGCGGGCAGCAGAATGCGGCCGAGGTCCTCGGCCGGCAGCGGTTTCGAGAACAGGTAGCCCTGCGCTTCGGTGCAGCCGTAGATGTGCAGCTGCGCGAGGGTCTGCTCGTCCTCTACGCCTTCGGCAATCGTGGTGAGCCCCAGGCTGCGGGCCATCTGCACGATTGCGCGCACGATTGCGGCGTCCTCCGGGTCGTGCGCCAGGTTGCGCACGAAGGACTGGTCGATCTTCAGTCGGTCGACGGCGAAGCGCTTGAGGTAGGCGAGGCTGGAGTAGCCCGTGCCGAAATCATCGATGGAGAGCCGGACGCCGAGGTGCTTGAGCCGTCGCACCTTGGCCAGCACCTCGTCGGTACCGGTGATCAGGATCGACTCGGTCAGCTCGAGCTCAAGCAGGGCCGGATCCAGGCCGGACGCGTTCAGGGCGTCGATTACCGATTGTTCTAGGTCGCCGCGCCGGAACTGAATGGCCGAGAGGTTGACCGCCACGGTGAACGGTTCCAGCCCCTCGCGCTGCCAGCGTGCGCACTGCATGCAGGCCTCCTGGAGCACCCAGGCGCCGATCTGCACGATGAGGCCGCTGTCTTCCGCGATCGGGATGAAGCGCGCGGGCGAGATGTTTCCCATCTCGCCGTGGTGCCAGCGCAGCAGCGCCTCGGCCCCGGTGTGGCGGCCGGTGGTGATCTCGACCTGCGGCTGGAAGTGGAGGCTGAACTCCCGGCGCTCGAGGGCGCGGTGCAATCCGTTGCGGATCTGCATCTGCTCCAGCGCTTCCCGGGTCATGTCGGGATCGAAGTAACGGTAGGTGTTTCGGCCGGCATCCTTCGCCTGATACATGGCGAGATCCGCCTTCTGCCGCAGCGCGTCGAACGCCTCTCCGTCCTCCGGGTAGACGGCGACCCCAAGCGAGACGGTGGTCGACAGTTCGTGACCTTCGATCAGGAAGGGCTCGGCGAAGCAGCCGATCAGCTTGGACAGCAGCGGACTGAGATCGCCGACCTCGCCGACTGCGGGCAGCATCAGCAGGAACTCGTCGCCTCCCTGGCGACACAAGGTGTCCGACTGGCGCACGTTCTCCAGCAGCCGGGCGGCCACGCTGCACAGCAGCGCATCACCGACCTGGTGGCCGAGCGAGTCGTTGATGGTCTTGAACTTGTCGAGGTCGATGAAGACCAGCGCGATCCGCGTTCCGGACCGGCTGGCGATTGCCTTCGCCGTCGAGAAATGTTCCTGCACGAGGAGTCGGTTCGGCAGGCCGGTCAGCACGTCGTGGTAGGCGAGGAATTGGACGCGCTCCTCCGCCTTCTTTCGGCCTGTGATGTCGTGGACGATCCAGACGGCACCTGCCCAGGGCCTGCCGGGTTCGAGCGCATGGGCGGTGATTTCCGCCCAGAACATTCCGCCGTCTTGGCGGGCGACGCGGTGGGTGGAACTGAAGCTCCCGCCTTCGGCAAGCACTTCGTCGACCTGTTCGCTGAACGCCTCGAAGTCTTCCTGCGAGGGGCAGAGCGCCGCTGCCGAGCGGCCGGCCAGCTCTCCCGGCGCCAGGCCGTAGATTTCCTCCATGCGCCGGTTGCAGGTGGCGATGTTGCGATTGCGCACGAGTGCGATCCCGACGATCGCGTTGTTGAGGATGGCCTGGTTCTCCGCAAGCAGGGCCGACATGATTTCTTCGCGGTGCTTGCGCTCGGTTACGTCGCGCCCGACCAGGATGCCGAAGCGCTGTCCTTCCACCTGCGCAACGCGGAAGGACAGATCGATCCAGATCGTGCCTTTGGCTTGCTCGAAGCAGGTGATCCCGGTGTGGTTCGGGTAGTCCTGCGTTTTCTTCATGTCGCGACGAAGGATGCGCAGGATTGCCGCTGTGCGGCTCAGGCCGATCTCTTTGAAGGCTCGCCCGATCAACTTCTCGGGCGGCTCGCCGAGCAACTGGGCGAGCGCCAGGTTCGCATCCTCGATCGTGCCGCCGGGGAGCGTCACCATGAGCACGAGGTCCGAAGTCTGATCGAGCAGGGTCCGGAAGCGCTCCAGGCGCGCCATGTTGACCCGGAGTTGCGGGTAATAGCTCTTGCGGAACGAGCGCTCACCCAGTCCGATGATCCGTTCGCGCTGCGCCTGGCGTTCGTCCTCCGGCTCAGATCGCATCGGCGTAGATGGCCTTCAGGTCGTCTTCGCGGGCGATGCGCGGGTTGGTCACGATGCAGGCATCCCGTGCCGCGTGGTACGCGAGCTCGGGGATGTCCGAACTGCTCACTCCGCGCGTGCCCAGCGCACCGGTGATGCCGCAGCGCTGGCGCAGGCCCGCCACCGCATCCAGCACGCGCTGGCCGCGTTCGCGCTCGCCCAGGCCGCGCAGGTCCAGCCCCATCGCCGCGCCGATGCGCGCGTAACGGTCGGAGGCTTCCCGGTAGTTGAAGCGGATGACGTGCTCGAGCAGCAGCGCGTTGCATTCACCGTGCGGCAGATCGAGGAATCCGCCCAGGGAGTGGGCCATGGCATGCACTGCGCCCAGGCTGGCGTTGGAGAATGCAAGTCCGGCCTGCAGGCTGCCGAGCATCATGTTCTCGCGTGCGCCCATGTCGTGCGGGGCGCTCACCGCCTTCTCGAGGTTTTCCCAGATCAGCGAGATCGCGGCCAGCGCGTGCACGTCGACCACCGGCGAACTGGCGGTCGACACATAGGCCTCCACCGCGTGGGTCAGGGCATCGAGCCCGGTGCAGGCCGTCAGATACGGCCCCATGGTGCAGGTCGTCTCCGGGTCGACCAGTGCGACGTCGGGGACCATGGTCTTGCTGATGATGGCGATCTTGTAGCGTGACCGGCGGTTTGAGACGATGCAGAACTGCGAGATGTCGGCCGCCGTACCCGCGGTGGTGGGGATGCAGATCAGGGGCGGGCCGGGCATCGTCACCTGGTCCACGCCCTCGAACTCGAGCACGTGCTGCCCGTTGGAGTGCACGATCCCGATGCCTTTCGCACAGTCGATGACACTTCCGCCGCCGACGGCGATGATGACGTCGCAGCCCTCCTGCGCGTAGAGGGCCGCCCCGGCCATGACCTCGTGGTCCTTCGGGTTGGCCGATATGGCCGAGAACACCACCCAGGAAATGCCGGCCGCCTCGAGGTCTTCCTGCAGCGCATCGAGCCAGCCGGCGGCGATGACCCCGGGGTCGGTGGCGATCAGCACGCGCGCGGCGCGCAGGTTGCTTGCGTAATGCGCAGCCCGGTGGCGTGCGCCGACGCCGAAGATGAATTCCGGTGCGACGAATTTTCGCATCTCGTAGAGGGCCATGCGAAAACCTCCCTGTTTGCGCGCTGCCGTCTTCCGGCAAGGAGTCGCCGGGAGGCCGTTTGCAAGCGCAGGATAGCGCCGCCCATGCGATAAATCACCCATGAATGGCTGCATTGGCGATGCTTATTTCACGCTCCGTTCGCGTTGGAGCCGGCCAGAGCGCGCACATGGACGGAGCGTGCAAGCAAGGTGCTGCACCGGTGCAGGCCTGCAGCGCGCATTCGGGGCGACAGCGGGGGCGGCAGCGGGTTTGCCGCGAGCAGTCTGAAAAGGCCATGATTCACAGGCATACTGCGCGGGCTTCCCGTTCCGGAGTTCCCGTTCGTCATGCGCTTCCTCCACACCGCGGACTGGCATCTGGGCCGCGTCTACCATGGTGTCTCGCTGCTCGAAGACCAGGCCCACGTGCTCCAGGGCCTCATCCGAATAGCACGCGAAACACGTCCTGACGCAATCCTGATCGCCGGCGACGTCTACGACCGATCCGTACCGCCCGCCGAGGCGGTGCGGCTGCTCGACCTCGTACTCTCCGAGCTGATTCTGGGGCTGAAGATTCCGGTAGTCATGATCGCGGGCAACCACGATGGCCCGGACCGCCTCGGATTCGGTGCCGGGCTACTGACGCGGGCCGGACTCACCGTGCGCGGCCCGGTGGAAGCGGAATCGGTGCCCCTGCTGCTGCGTGACGCCCATGGCGAGCTTGCGGTGCATGCCCTGCCCTACGGCGAGCCGGCGCTCGTGCGCAGCGCGCTTGGTGACGAGGGGGTGGTGGATCATCACTCGGCCCTTGCAGCGCAGACGCGGGCAATCCTGCGCGCCCGGCCCGAGGGGCGGCGTGTGGTGCTGGTGGCGCATGCCTTCGTTCTCGGTGGCGCCGAGAGCGAGTCCGAGCGTCCCCTGTCGGTGGGGGGGAGCGGGGCCGTCGGCGTCGGCCTGTTCGAAGGCTTCGACTATGTTGCGCTCGGGCACCTGCACCGGCCACAACAGGTCGGCGCGCCATGCATCCAGTATTCCGGCTCGCTGCTCAAGTACTCCTTCTCGGAGGCCGGCCACACGAAGTCGGTCAATCTGGTCGAACTCGGCGCCGAGGGCCGCTGCACGGTCGAGCGTATCCCGCTCGTGCCGCGTCGCGACCTGCGCATCGTCGAGGGCGAGCTCGACACCCTGATCGCCGCCGCAGCCGCCGATCCGGGGCGGGACGACTACCTGCTCGCCCGCCTCACCGACCGCGGTGCGCTGCTCGACGCCATGGGCCGCTTGCGCGCCGCCTACCCCAACGCGCTCGCGATCGAACGCCCGGCGCTCAGCGGCGACGGTCCGGGGCGCGCCGCGGCGGATCATCGCCAGCTGCGTGTGCAGGATCTCTTCGCCGGTTTCCATCGCGACGTCACCGGTCTCGCCCTCGACACGACCGAGCATGCCGCGCTAGAGCGCGTCCTCGATAACCTGGAGCGGGAGGCGCGCGCGCAATGAAACCGCTGCGACTCATCATGCAGGCCTTCGGGCCCTTTGCCGGCCGTGAGGAGGTGGACTTCGCCCGCCTGCCAGAGGGTGCGCTGTTCCTGATCTCCGGCCCCACAGGCGCGGGCAAGACCTCCATCCTCGACGGCCTCAGCTACGCCCTCTACGGCGACACCTCGGGGGGCGAGCGCAGTGCGCGCGAAATGCGCAGCCACCACGCCGACGCCGCAGTGGAGACCGAGGTCGAGTTCGACTTCGCGTTGGGTGCGCGCCGCTACCGCGTGCGCCGCGTGCCCGAGCAGGAGCGTGCCGCGCGCCGCGGCGGGGGGCTGGCCAAGGTGCTGGCCAAGGCCGAGCTGTCCCGCCTGGAGGAAGACGGTCACACCTGGACTCCGCTCGCACACAAGACCACCGAAGTCACCGCCCTGGTCGAGGAACTGCTCGGCTTCAAGGCGGAACAGTTCCGCCAGGTCGTCGTGCTGCCCCAGGGCCAGTTCCGCCGTCTGCTCGCGGCGAGTTCGGCCGAGCGTGAGAAGATCCTCGAGACCCTCTTCGCCACCGCTGCCTACAAGCGTGTGCAGGATGCACTCAAGGCCGAGGCTGCCACATTGCGCGAGCGCGGCGAAAAGGCTGCGCTGCAGCGCCGCACCTTGCTCGACCAGGCCGGCGCCGAAACGGCCGAGGCCGTCGCCGCGCAGCAAGCGACCCTGAGCACAACGCTTGCAGGCCTGACCGAAGAGGAAGGCCGCGCGCGCAGCGAGGATGCCGCTGCGCGCCTCGCGCTGCAGCAAGGACAGGCGGTCGAGGCGAGCTTCGCCGAAGCCGCCAGCGCTGCCGCTGCGCTGGAGGTTCTGGAGGCGGGCAAGGCCGAGCTGGACGTGCAGCGCGCGGTGCTGGCGAGTGCGCGCCGGGCGCAGCAGATCGTGCCCGCCGAAAAGGCGCTCGCGAGCGCGCGCCGTGGCGCCGACGAGGCACGCACGCAGGTCGAGCAGGTGGGCCGGGAGGCCGTCGAAGCCGCCCGCTGTCTCGACGCGGCACGGCACGCGTTGCAAGCCGAGGTCGAGCGGGCGTCCGTGCGCGAAGCCGCGCAGCGCGAACTGCTGCGCCTGGAAGGGCTGGCCGAAACGGTCGCACGCGCGGCCGAGGCCGACGCCGAGCTGGCGCGCAGCGATGCAGTGCGCGTTTCTGCGGACAAAGCGCTGGCCGATGCGGCCGCTCGCCACGAAACCCTGCGCCTGCAGCGCAGTGAACTCGTTGCCCGCATCGACACCATGCAGGCGCCGGCCGCAGAGGCGGGCAGCCTTGCGCTGCAGGTGCAGCAGGCTGAGCAGCGCGTCGCGGCGCTTGCTGCGCTGGCGCATGCACGCACACAACTCGCCGGCCGGGCTGCAGCCGAGGCGTGCGCACGGCAGGCTTTTGAGGCCGCCGAAGAGGGCGCACGTGCTGCGCACAGCGCGCTCGAGGCGCTCGACGCCCGCTGGCGCACGGCCCAGGCGGTCGTCCTCGCCCGCCACCTGCATGAGGGCGAACCCTGCCCGGTGTGTGGTAGCGCAACCCATCCCGCGCGCGCGCGCCATGACGGCGAGCTGCCCACCGAGCTGGCCCTGCAGGCGGCAGCCGAACAGGCGCGCGCTGCCGAGCAGGCGCTCGACGCGGCGCGGCGTGCGCTCAACGCCGCAGAACTTGCACGCGCCGGGGCGGCAGCGGCGGTCGACACCCGCGCGGCGGCGCTCGCATCCGACCTGGGTGCAGCGCAGGCGGCACAGGGTGAACAGGCCTCGCCCGATGCCGCGCTCGCCGAACTGCGCCGCCGGCTGGACGCTGCCCAGGCCGCAGCACGCGAGATCACGCCACTGCGCGCGCAACTGAATGAGACCGATGCAGCAATCGCCGCGGTTACCGCTGTCTGTGAGCAGGCCCGCAGCGCTGCGGCCGAAGCTGCGAGCGTGGCGCGCGCCGCGCAGCACGTGGCGCAGGAGCGCCGTGCCGGCGTGCCCGAAGCGCTGCGCTCGCCTGCCGCGCTGCACGCTGCGACCGCCGCCGCGAAGGCTGCGCGCGAGCGGGCCGAGCAGGCGCTTCAGCAGGCTCAGCACGCCCATCATGACGCCACCAGCCGCGAAGCCGCGCTACGTGCCCGGCATGCCGCCCTGAACGAGGCTGCTCAAGCTGCACGCATGCGCGTGGACGAGGCCACGCAGCAGTTCATGGCAGCGCTGGCCGCCGCCGGTTTTGGCGCCATAACCCCCGATTCGTCCGTCGCCGCGTCCGGTGCCTCCGACCCAGCGCAGGGGCTTGCCGCCGCGGAGTCCGCCTGGCGCGCCGCCCTGCTGCCGCTCGAGCGTATCGACCGCCTTGAGACGTCGTTACGCTCGGCCGATGACCGCCTCGCCGCCGCGCGTGCGCGCGCACAACGCGCCAGCCAAGACATTGCCGGCCGCGTCCGCCCCGAGCTTGCCGTGCTCGAAGCCCGCGCCGCCGCTGCGCGGGAACGGATCGAGTCCGTGCTGGCGCGCATTGGTGACACCCGGGCCGCCTTGCGCACGCTCGATACCCTGCTCTCCCGCCTGGAGGCGCTTGCACGCGAATCCGGCGCGATCGAAGCTGAATACCGTGTCGTGGGCCATCTTGCCGAGGTCGCCAATGGCAACAACGGTTGCAATCTCACCTTCCAGCGCTACGTGCTCGCCGCCCTGCTCGACGACGTGCTGCGCGCCGCTTCCGAGCGTCTCGCCGCAATGAGCCGCGGCCGCTATCGCCTGCAGCGGCGTGAGGAACTCGCCGACGCCCGCCGCGCCGGCGGCCTCGACCTGGAGGTGTTCGACGAATACACCGGTCGCAGTCGCCCCGCGGGCACGTTGTCTGGCGGCGAAGGCTTCATGGCCTCACTCTCGCTCGCGCTTGGGTTGTCCGATGTGGTCCAGGGGTACGCCGGTGGCGTCCAGCTCGATACCCTGTTCATCGACGAAGGCTTCGGCAGCCTCGACCCCGAGGCGCTCGACCTCGCGATGAAGGTGCTCATCGACCTGCAGCAGCGCGGCCGCAGCGTAGGCGTGATCTCGCACGTCGAGGAGATGAAGCAGCAGATCGACGTGGCGATCGAGGTGGTGCAGGGGGTGCGGGGGAGTCACGTTCGCATACGGTCGTGAGTACTCGCCGCCCGTAGCCGTCGTGCTTAGTCCGCAAGGGCTTGAGCGTGATGCCGCAGATGATCCTCGATGAAGCTGGCGATGAAGTAATAGCTGTGGTCGTAGCCCGGCTGCAGGCGCAGTGTGAGCGGGTGGCCGGCGGCAGCAGCAGCGGCTTGCAGGGCCTCGGGCTTGAGTTGATCCGCAAGGAAGCCATCGGCTTCGCCCTGGTCGACCAGCAATGGCAGGCGTTCGGTGGCTTGCGCGATCAGCGCGCACGTGTCCCATTCGCGCCACTGCGCGCGGTCTTCGCCGAGGTAGCGTGAGAAGGCCTTCTCGCCCCAGGGGCAGTTCATCGGATTGACGATCGGCGCGAAGGCCGACACCGAGCGGTAGCGCCCCGGGTTGCGCAGCGCGCAGACCAGTGCGCCGTGGCCGCCCATGGAGTGGCCGCTGATGCCGCGGCGGTCGGAGGCGGGGAAGTTGGCCTCGATCAGCGCTGGCAGTTCATCGACCACGTAGTCGTGCATGCGGTAGTGGCGCGACCACGGCGCTTGAGTGGCGTTCACATAGAAGCCGGCGCCATGGCCGAAATCCCAGGCGCCGTCCGGGTCGCCCGGCACGTCGGCGCCGCGCGGGCTGGTGTCGGGGGCGACGAGGATGAGGCCGAGCTCGGCCGCCATGTGCTGCGCGCCCGCCTTCTGCATGAAGTTCTCGTCGGTGCAGGTGAGCCCCGACAGCCAGTAGAGTACCGGCAGACGGACGCCCGGTTGTTCGGCCTGCGGCGGCAGGTAGACCGCGAACACCATGTCGCAGCCGAGCACGTTCGAATGATGGCGGACGCGCTGGTGCCAGCCTCCGAAGCTCTTCTGGGTGCTGAGGATCTCCAGGCTCATCGCCATGTCTCCGGGCAAGGTGGGGTCGGAACGGAGCTCGCGGCCGGGCTCGCCGGGAGCACCACCGTGCGGCTCGCCTGCGGCCGCATCAGAAATGAATCACCGTGCGGATGCTCTTGCCCTCGTGCATCAGGTCAAAGGCCTGATTGATGTCCTCGAGCGGCATGGTGTGGGTGATGAAGTCGTCCAGCGGGATCTCGCCCTTCTGCGCTTTCTGCACGTAGCTTGGCAGTTCGGTGCGGCCCTTGACGCCGCCGAAGGCGCTGCCGCGCCAGACGCGACCGGTGACGAGCTGGAACGGCCGCGTGCTGATCTCCTGCCCCGCGCCGGCCACGCCGATGATGGTCGATTCGCCCCAGCCCTTGTGGCAGCACTCGAGCGCGGCGCGCATCAGCTTGACGTTGCCCACGCATTCGAAGGAGTAGTCCACGCCGCCGTCGGTCATGTCGACGATGACCTCCTGGATCGGCTTGTCGAAGTCGTTCGGATTGACGAAGTCCGTCGCGCCCAGCTTCTTCGCGATGTCGAACTTGCCCGGGTTGATGTCGATGGCGATGATGCGGCCCGCCTTCGCCATGGTCGCGCCGATGATCGCCGCCAGTCCGATGCCGCCCAGGCCGAAGATGGCCACGGTGGCGCCTTCCTCCACCTTGGCGGTGTTGAGCACAGCGCCGATACCCGTGGTGACGCCGCAGCCCAGCAGGCAGACCTTGTCGAGCGGTGCGTCCTTGTCGATCTTGGCGAGCGAGATCTCGGGCACCACCGTGTATTCCGAGAAAGTCGAGGTACCCATGTAGTGGTAGATCGGCTGGCCCTGGTAGGAGAAGCGCGTGGTGCCGTCGGGCATCAGGCCCTTGCCCTGGGTGGTGCGCACCGCCTGGCACAGGTTGGTCTTGCCCGACTTGCAGAACTTGCACTCGCGGCATTCGGCCGTGTATAGCGGGATCACATGATCGCCGACCGCGAGCGAGGTCACGCCTTCGCCCACCGCCTCGACGATGCCGCCGCCTTCATGGCCGAGGATGGCCGGGAACACGCCCTCCGGATCCTCGCCTGACAGGGTGTAGGCGTCGGTGTGGCACACGCCGCTGGCGACGATGCGCACCAGCACTTCGCCCTTTTTCGGCGGCTCGACATCCACCTCGACGATCTGCAGGGGCTGGTTGGGGCCGAATGCCACGGCGGCACGCGATTTGATGGTCATGGTGCGGATCCTGGAGGCAAGCGGGCGCACGGCCCGCGACCCTGAAAGTATCCGTATGCGGCTAAATCCGATAAATGGATAATTTCAGATTTCAGTCTTCCTAATGCTGGAATAATCGGGTATCCCCTTTTCCGTCTTGTCAGGAGTACCCAATTCTGAACCGCCTGGAAATGCTGCGCATCTTCTGCACCGCCGCCGAGTCGCGCAACTTCAAGGAAGCCGCCACCCGACTGGGCGTTTCGCCGCAGGCGGTCACGCGCGCGGTGAAGGAGCTCGAGGACCACGTCGGCGAACTGCTCTTCCACCGCAACACCCGCCACAACCGCATCACCGAGTTCGGCGAGCAGCTCGCGGCGCGGGCGCGGCTGAGCCTTCAGGGTGTGGATGCGGTTTTCCAGCGTGCCGAGCAGGCGCGCGCCAGTGAGCTGGCGGGCCTGGTGCGCATCACCGCGCCGCGCGCGCTCGGCCGCCACGGGCTGATGCGGGTGCTGGGCGAGCTGTGCGCGCAGCATCCCGGGCTGCAGCTCGACCTGCGCTTCTCCGACCAGTTCGCCGACGTGGTCGATGAGCAGATCGACATCGGCATCCGCGTCGGCGTGCTGCGCGACAGCCGCTTCGTCGCGCGCGCGGTGTCGAGCGTGTCCTTCCACATCGTCGCCGCGCCCGAGCTGCTTGCGCGCTGTGGCCCACCGAAGACGCTGCAGGAGCTGGCCGAGCGTCCGACCACGGTCGCCATCGACCCCAACACCGGGCGGCCCTGGGCGTGGTTCCTGGCCGGCGGCCAGCAGTGGCTGCCGCGCGCACCCACCTTCGCAACCGACGACACCGGCGCCGAGGCCGAGGCGGTGCTCGCCGGCGTCGGCTTCGGCCAGCTCACCGCCTACCTGGCGGCGCCGCACCTGCGCGCCGGGCGGCTGGTCGAAGTCCTGCCCGAGCTGGCGCCCGAGCCGTGGAGCCTGTCGGTGTACCGCCCGCAGCGCGGCCCTGTGGCGGCGCGCATCCGGCTGGTGTTCGACCGGTTGGTGGAGTACTTCGGTGAGGGCGGGCGGTTTCCGTAGGATGCCCGCCAGACAAGGCCCATGCGCAAACACAGGCTATACTGCAGTCAGGTGTAATACAGGAGATTACTCATGGCTACGACCCCTGTTTCGGTTCGTCTTGATGAACCCCTCAAGGCACGCGTTCGCAGCTTGGCCGATCAGCGCCGCCGCCCGGTGCACTGGTTGATGCGCGAGGCGATCGAGCAGTACGTGACGCGCGAGGAGCAGCGCGAGGCATTCCGCCAGGAAGCGCTCGACGCTTGGGAGCATTTCCAGAGCACTGGCCTGCACGTGACCGGCGCGGAGGCGGTTGCCTGGCTTGCCGAACTCGAGGCCGGTAATGACGCCGAGCCCCCCCGAGCGCATATCTGATGCCTCGCCTGATCTGGTCGGAACCGGCGCTGGCCAGCGTCCAGCGTTTGTATCGGTTTCTGGCCGCCAAGAATCCTGCTGCAGCCCAACGCGCGGTGAGGGCGATTCGTGAGGGCTTGAACATCCTGGCGACGCACCCCCAGGTGGGGCGGGTCGTCGAGGACATGGACGAAGCGTTCCGCGACTGGCCGATACAGTTCGGGGACTCTGGTTATGTGGTTCGCTACCGATTCGATGGCGACCAGGTCACGATCTTGACGGTAAGGCACCAGAGGGAAGCCGGGTTCTAGACGATGGGTTGACCGAGCTGTTACGAGGCATGCGGGTAGGCAAACGCTACACGACCGCCCAGCTCAGCCCGCCACCTTCGCCCGCGCCGCGTGCAGCTTGCGGTAGCTGTCGATCAGCCGCTGGTGGCGATCCAGCCCCTCGAGCTTGATGCTCGTCGGCGTCAGCCCGTAAAAGCGCACGCTGCCGTCCACCGACCCCAGCACCGCGTCCATGCGCGCGTTGCCGAACATGCGGCGGAAGTTGGCGACGTAGTCGTCCAGCGCCAGTTCGTCGTCCAGCACCACCTCCAGCACCACGTTCAGCGCCTGGTAGAACAGCACGCGCTCGACGGTGTTCTCGTTGTACTGCAGGAAGGCCTCGACGCGCTCCTTCGCTTCCTCGAACTGCTGCAGCGCGAGATTGATGAGCAGCTTCAGCTCCAGAACGGTGAGCTGGCCCCACACCGTGTTCTCGTCGAACTCGATGCCGATCAGCGTGATGATGTCGGTGTAATCGTCGAGCTCGCTCTCTTCCAGGCGCTCGAGCAAGGCTTCCAGGGCGTCATCGTCGAGGCGGTGCAGGTTCAGGATGTCCTCGCGGAAGCGCAGCGCCTTGTTGGTGTTGTCCCAGATCAGGTCGTCCACCGGATAGACCTCGGAATACCCCGGCACCAGGATGCGGCAGGCGATGGCGCCGAGCTGGTCGCGCACCGCCACGTACGCCTCCTTGCCCATGTCCGCGAGGATGCCGAACAGGGTCGCGGCCTCGTCGGCGTTGGAATTCTCGCCGTGGCAGGAGAAGTCCCACTCGACGAATTCGTGATCGGCGCGCGCGCTGAAGAAGCGCCACGACACCACGCCGCTGGAGTCGATGAAGTGCTCGACGGAGTTGTGCGGGTCGGCGACGACGGCGGTCTCAAAGGTCGGCGGCGGCAGGTCGTTGAGGCCCTCGAAGCTGCGCCCCTGCAGCAGTTCGGTCAGGCTGCGCTCGAGCGCCACCTCCATGCTCGGGTGCGCGCCGAACGAGGCGAACACGCCGCCCGTGCGCGGGTTCATCAGGGTCACGCTCATCACCGGATACACCCCGCCCAGCGACGCATCCTTCACCAGCACCGGAAAGCCCTGGCGCTCCAGCTCCTCGATGCCGGCGACGATGCCGGGATACTTCGCCAGCACCGCCTTCGGCACGTCGGGCAGCGCGATCTCGCCCTCGATGATCTCGCGCTTCACTGCGCGCTCGAAGATCTCCGACAGGCACTGCACCTGCGCCTCGGGCAGCGTATTGCCGGCACTCATGCCGTTGCTGAGGAACAGGTTGTCGGTGAGGTTGGTCGGGAAATACACCACCGCGCCGTCGGACTGGCGCACGTAGGGCAGGGCGCAGATGCCGCGCGCGGTGTTGCCCGAGTTGGTGTCGTACAGATGCGAGGCGCGCAACTCGCCCTCGGGGTCGTAGATCGCCCGGCAGTGCTCGTCGAGCAGCCCCGCCGGCAGCGCATCCTTGCGGCCCGGCTTGAACCAGCGCTCGTCCGGGTAATGCACGAAGGGCGCGTTGGCGATGTCCTCGCCCCAGAACTGGTCGTTGTAGAAGTGGTTGAAATTGAGCCGCTCGATGTACTCGCCCAGGGCGGAGGCCAGCGCGCTCTCCTTGCTCGCGCCCTTGCCGTTGGTGAAGCACATCGGCGAATGCGCATCGCGGATGTGCAGCGACCACACGTTGGGCACCAGATTGCGCCACGACGCGATCTCGATCTTGATGCCCAGATCCGCCAGCACCTTCGACATGTTGGCGATCGTCTGCTCGAGCGGCAGATCCTTGCCGAGGATGTAGGTGTGGGCGTCCGGCGCCGGAGCCAGCGTCAGCAGCGCCTGGGCGTCGGCGTCCAGGTTCTCCACTTCCTCGATCACGAACTCCGGCCCGGTCTGCACCACCTTCTTCACGGTGCAGCGCTCGACCGAGCGCAGGATGCCCTGGCGGTCCTTGTCGGAGATGTCGGCCGGCAGCTCGACCTGGATCTTGAAGATCTGCTTGTAGCGGTTCTCCGGATCGACGATGTTGTTCTGCGACAGGCGAATGTTGTCGGTGGGGATGTTGCGCGTGTCGCAGTACAGCTTCACGAAGTAGGCCGCGCACAAGGCCGACGACGCCAGGAAGTAATCGAACGGGCCGGGTGCCGAGCCATCGCCCTTGTAGCGGATGGGCTGATCGGCGATGACCGTGAAGTCGTCGAACTTGGCTTCGAGACGAAGCTTGTCGAGGAAGTTGACCTTGATTTCCATGGGGGGCTGACGCGGCGGGCTGAGTGAAGTGGGCGCGATTATCGCCGGTTTCCCCGCGGATGAACGGAGCTTCTCGTAAGTCGGCGGCAACGATCGACTAAGCGACGGTGCTAGGGCTCCGGGGTGGCCGGGATGTCATGCGTCAAGCTCGGCTGCGAAGCGCAGGCGGTTTCCATCCGGGTCCGTGACCACCATTTCTCTCGTGCCCCACGGCGTGTTGTCTGGCCCTTCGATGCGCGAGACCCCCTTCTCACGCATTGACACAGCGAGCTGGTCTACGTCAGGCACCTTGAAATAGACGGCCCCGCCGACCTGGCAATCGCCCGCGTGCTCCGTGAGAAAGATCGTTTGCCCTTCTCGCGTAAGCTGGAAGAACCACGGATAGCCCGGTCCAAATTGATGCTTCCAATCGACGGCGAAGCCCAGTCCGTCGACGTAGAAAGCCAGGCTGCTCGTTGCACTGGTAATGCGCAATTGCGGAATGACCGTCTGGCTCATTCTAGGACTTGCTTGTGAGGATCATGGCTATGTTCTAGGGCGGATAAACCTGCTGGATAGGATCGATCTTTGGTTCTCTAACCAGTTAAGGGCTGGGTTCGACCCGATGCGGTCACTGGGTCGCTCGGAAAAGCTGTCGCTCAACACCTGGATTAAGCCGCGCCGCGAACCGGCGTCGGCTTAAAATAAATACTAGGAGCTGCCGCTTGTAAAGAAATACCTGAATCCGTGTTGTCTTCAGCGCGTACCCGCTCCGCGAGCCCCAGCGCATGAT